>MAGU01000025.1 GCA_001717025.1 Candidatus Methanomethylicus oleisabuli
GCCTCCGCTTTGAGATCTCGGCAGGGTCTGCTTCGAGCAGCACTATCGAGTCCGGCTTGAGCGAGTCGCCGACCCAAGAGGGGATTCCAGGCATAAATCCGAGGGGCGTGTTTATGAACATATGGGTGTCCAGCAGCACGTTTCCTCTGTCAGCAATCTTGCATATTGCCTTTGCGGCGGTCAGCTGTATCTGGACCTGCGTCTGCACGGGCAGCCCACGCATCTCATCCCGCGTCTTCACTAGACCGTTCTTTGATGCCTCATCGAACATGATGCTCCCATAGTTCACCAGATTCACATCCTTGGAGCGCGCTTTGCACGCGGCGAGCGCCGCAGTCAGGACGGTGGTCTTTCCTACGCCAGGGATGCCAGTTACGATCACGAGGCGACCTTTTCGCGTGTTGCTCTTCGGCATTCTCATCACTCCATATTCACGATCCGATCAGACGTACTACGGTACAATGCAAAGATGCCATTGCAGACCGCCCGCGCGCTAGCGCCGACGGAAGTGGGCACCTTCGGTTGTGCGGTCATCGTCATTCCTGCCCTAGGAACTTGCCTAGTCCAGGGTATGTCGCAGTGAGCTGCTCCTTGGCAAGTATCTGGTAGTATTGGTATATTATTCCAACGGACAGCAATATGCCTATGCCGCTCCCTATGGCGCCGAGCATATCGGCGATCCCTGCCAACAGACCGATCATTATGCCGCTCAGCAGCGTCAGGGATGGGATGTATCTGTTGAGGATCTGCTCGATTATCGCCGGAGACCGCCTGAACCCTGGGATCTGGAGGCCGGCGTTGACTAGCTGGTCGGCCTGAGCCCTCGCGCTCATCCCAGAGACCTCGACCCAAATCTTGGCGAAGACGACCGAGAAGCCAAGGAGTATCAGCAGGTAGACGGCGGCGTGCACAGGGTCCGCCGCTACAGTCGTTATGCTATTTGGCGCTTGGAAGTAGTAGAGGAGGCAGTTCGGGAGCAAGGGGGCATTGGCGGTTGAGGTCGTGGCGCTTGCGTTCATCTGCACGAACCAGTTTAACCAAACGTTGTTGTTCGAGACGTTGAAGTTCCGCCATAGCATCTGTCCCATGAAGTAGAAGTTTGCGAAGAGCGCCGACGAGAGTATAATGGGAATATTCGAGACGTACATGAACTTGAGCGGTATCTTAGCCCTCATTCCGCCGTACTTCGCGTAGGCGACGGGTATCTCGATCTTCATGCCCTCGAGGTACACGGCTATGAAGAAGACAACCAGCATAGCTATGAACCCGGTCAGGTCGGGGTATGGATACCTCGAGAACATCGTCATGAAGTCCCCGCCGGAGAGGAGGGTCTGGAAGGTGGCAACTATGGCGCCGAGTGACCTGTTCATCGTGTCAACGGGCCCGAATGGCGAGAATAAGAGCCACATGACCTGCTGTGCGACTCCGGCCAATATGAACAGGCTGACGCCGCTTCCGAGCCCCCACCCCTTCTGTATCATCTCGTCCAACAGTAGAACTATGACGCCGACGGCCAGCAGCTGTGCTATGATGAAGACGGACGTGATTGCGTCCGGGCTGCCGTAGGAGCCGCCTAAGAGGAAGGCAACGCCCTCCAGCAGCGTCATGACTATCGCCAGAATCTTCTGCGTCCCGGTGAAGAGCCCCCTGTCCTTCGGGTTAGACATGTTGACGTTGAGGATCTTTGAGCCTGCGAGTATCTGCATTATCAGTCCCGCTGTGACTATTGGACCGATGCCCAGCTCCATCAGCGAACCCTGCTTTGAGGCGAAGATCACCCTGTAGAACATGTACTGCTCATAGCCGGCCTCGAAGAACGGGACCCCGTACATCGGGATCTCTGCCATGACGAGGTATATCGCCAGCGCTATGATCGTCCAGAGTACCTTCTCCTTTAGGGGTACCTTGCGCTGCGGCTTGGGGATCTCGGGTAACCTGTGTACGATAGGGTCCATTAGCTCCAGAAAGCGGGCCATCGGACGCTCACTCTGATACTAGTACTTCTCCGCCAGCTTCCGCAACCTTCTTCTTGGCTAGCGCTGTCGTCCCCGAAACCTTTATCACTATTGGGAAGTCGATCTTGCCGCCGCCTAGGAGCTTGTCGATGCCCATAGAGGGCATGTCAAGCACTGCCCGCCCCTTCTCGTCCTGGCTCAGCACCATCCCATGAATTATCGAGGCGACCGCACCCACGTTGATCGCCCTGACATCGTCGGTGACCGCAGCAGGCCTTACAAAGCCATCCTTCCCAAAATGATCCGGCTCGTACTTGACGACATAGCTCCATTTGTGCTTATGGAAACCGGCTGCACCGTAGCCGCCGCGCATTCCAGACTTCCTGTGTTGTCCAACTTGCCCCCACCCGTAAAGCCTGGAGCCGCGCTGCCTGCGAACTTTGCGATCTCTTCGGACTACCATGATAAACACCACTATGATTAGCGATACAAAACTTCCGCCTATCTTAAATATTTTTACTTTTTTAAGACGGCCCTATTCCACGGGTATGCTCTTCCCCGAGACCTTTCCTGCCTTCTCGATGGACACCTCAAGGACGCCGTTCCTGTAACTCGCCTTTGCAGTCTCCGGCTTGACGCTGACGGGCAGGCTGACCTCCTTGTAGTACTTCCGCCGCTCCTTGTTGACGGATATGGTCAGGCTGTCCTCGGATACCTTAAGGTCTATCTCCTTCTTGTCGACACCGGGGAGCTCGGCAAACACGGTGACGCGGTCCTTGCCATCCATTACGTCGACCAGCGGGGATATCTCCTCGCGCAGCTCCGGGCCCTTCAGCCCAGGGCGGACGTTCCCGAATTCGCTTATCATCGGCTTGCCGTCGGGCCCCACCGAGACTGAGAATCCGTAGTACATCGGACCGCCGTAGGCCTTCTCGGCGGTCTTCAGGGACTCGAATGCCTCGTTCATGAAACTCTCCATCAGCTCGTCGAGACGGTTAAGGTCCCAGTATGGATCATTCCAGAAGTTTCTCTTCTTTGGAATTTCAAATCCCCCCAGTAACGTACTTACAACGGGATAAAAAGATTTTTGAGCGCAAAAAAGGCTCAGATCATCTTGGCGATTAAGCTGTTTATCTCAGTGCCGCGGTATCCAAGCTCGCCACCTGACTTTATGTGCCTCGTTATGTGGTGCTTGAAGCCGCCGCTCGGAGGCGTTAGCCTGAACGTCCGCTTAATCGGATCGGGCACCTTCCCCTCGGCGAGGATCCGGGCTGCGATCTCCTCAATCGACCCGAGGTTGTTAGCCTTCAAAGCCTCATCGGTGAGCTTGACGTCCCCAGGGAGCCGGCCCCTCTTCTGTAGCAGGGCAACCAGCGTCTCCCTGCTGACCTCGCCCCAGGTAGCATAGTACCCTATCTTGTTGACCATGCCCATTGTAGACGGGTCGTCCGTTATGATCGATGCGCTGTGCTTCCTAGGAATATTGAGGCGCTTCATCGTGTCTAGGTTCTCAGGAGATATGCCGATCCTGCCCCTGATGCGTATGATTACAAATACTTTCATGGTTTACACCTCACTGCTTGAACCTGTATGTGTTCTTCAGCGCCTCGTATACTGCGCCTGCGAAGTTGATGGTGGTCCTAGTCTCGCCGTAAGAGACCACCCATGCGTCCTTGATGCCTGCGAATGTGAGCATCGTCTTAACGACCGCACCACCGACCAGACCTATGCCCCTTGGCGCAGGGATCAGCGTCACCGATACGCTGCCTTTCTTCCCATCAACCTTGTAAGGCAGGCTGTGCCCCTTGCCGCAGGTGCATTCCCAGTTGCCACAGCCACGCCTCACGGGAGTGAGGTTGAGCTTCGCGTCCGCTACGGCCTTGTCAATTGCGAAACGCATCTGCTTGGACTTGCCTATGCCCATACCGATATAGCCGTCATTGTTGCCCACGACGACGCCTATCTTGAACTTGGTTATCTCACCTGCGTCAGTCTGCTTCTGGACGATGTTCACGTCGAGCACCTCGTGCTTCATGTCAGGGAGGAGCATGTCGACGATCTCAGGTTCCTTTATGGGTATGTTCTGCTCAAAGACCTCCTTGATGCTGGTGATCTTACCCTCCAGCACCTGCTTGCCGAGCGAAGTCCTCGGAACCCATTGGGTTGTTGTATATGCCATATCACTTTACCTCTTTCTCTATCCGTTTCTTCGTCTCCTCATAGTGCTCAACGAGCTTCTCTGGCACAATTCCTGCCGCAATATACTGTGAGAAGTAGGCGGCGTACTTCGCTGGGTCGGTCTTCTGCATGGTATCCGCATAGCTTGCGATGTGCGCCCCGCTGACCCGCTCTTCGTCTGGTATTACGCCTTTGTCGTGCGGGATGCTGAGACCTGCATCTATTGCGCCCTTCAGCGCAGCGTAGAGCCTGTTTGAGTCAGTGATATTGTAGCTGTTGAAGTCAGCTATGGCAGACGTCTTGCCCATGGCAACTGCCCGCTTGCCCATGAGAAAGCCAGCAAGGTATGCCGCAGGCAGGTTACCAGTGCCCCCCTTCCAGCCGAACTTCTTGAGCTCGATTGTTCCGGCGTGGGCTAACACTGAATCGCCCTCGAATTTCGAGTCTACCAGCTGCAGGTTGATATGCTTGATGGACTTCCTCACCACAATCCTGAGTGACCCGCTGATGATAAGCTTCTTCCTGAGCCTGTAATCGGTCCTGCCCTCTCGCCTTCGCCTGAATGTTACACGGTAGTTAGTACCTTTTGCCATGTCGTTTACCTCCTTGCCAACTCATGCTCCTCGATGTATGATTTGAGCTGCCTCCGGTCGTGGAATGCGCCACCCTTCGCCATGAGGTACAGGTCCCTGTAGACTGCAGGGGTTATTATCTTCCTCTTCCTTAGGAGGCGCAGGAATTCTCTCATCGACCTGATGCGGTTCTCCCACTCATCGCCCTTAACAGATCCCTTCCTTGTGCCAGGACCCTTCCGCAGACCCTTCTTCTTCTGCAGGTGGCAATGCTTCGACCTCCCACGGCTTATGCCGGTCTCGGGCTTGGTCGCGATTGCGCCATCCTTTATCAGGGCGCGCACGTCGTCGCGAGTGATTGCGATGCTGACGTCCTCGAACCGGTCAGGGTCGATCCATACGCGCGTCTCGCCCACATTAAGGACGTCTGCGGCTATCCTCTTCTGGTTTCTGAGACTCATTTTCGGTCAGCCTCTTCGTCATTCGCTCCTTCAGACTCTTCGTCATTCGGCTCCTCTTCCGGCTCCTCTTCCGGCTCCTCTTCCGGCTCCTCTTCCGGCTCCTCTTCTGCCTCTTCGCCGGCGCCGCCTTCCTCTTGAGGTTCATCCGATTCGGACTCGGACGGCTCAGATTCTTCGGTCTCTCCGACCACGGCTTCTTCTGGCGCCTCCTCTGGCTTCGGCACATCAGAGGGCCTTATGTTCAACACAACTATTTTCAGCTCCTCCGCCCTCTTCTTAATCTCGAGGCGTTTCCTCTTGCCAGAGCTTGAGGAGATGCGCACCACCTGCGTCTCCGGATTGATGCCCTCGAGCTCGCTTACGTTGTGGACGAGAACCTCATTCTTACCTGTCGGGTGGAGCCCCCTGGTAGCCACCGGTCCACGGTAGCCGGTCTCGACTATTGCTGAGCGGCTTCGCTTCTTCAGCCTCATCTTAGACCTTATGCCCTTGCTGCTGCGCCACTTGTCGCCTAGGCGCGGGAAGCGGTTCGCCTCAGAGCGCTGAAAGTCAGGCCTCTCGCTAGCCACCTTAGCTCTCACCTTTAGGGACCTCTCGATGTCCTTCTGCGATTTATTAGCCATGATCATGCCCTCCCCGAGACGTAGACGCCGTCCTGGAAGACCCGCGGGTCCATCTTCTTGACGTGCGTAGCGAAGTGTATGTTGGCGGCAGTCTGACCAAGGGCCTCCTTGTCTATGCCTTCCAAGGTAATCTCATCGCCCTGCACGATCACCTTCACGTTGCCGACGATGTTGGCAACCCTCTTGGACCGCTCGCCCATAAAGTTCTCGATCATAACCTGCTTCCCCGCCACCTTCACGGTGATTGGGAAGTGGGCGTATGCTACCTTCATATGGTAAGTGTGCCCAGTGGTCACGCCCTTGAACATGTTCTTGATGTGCGCAGCTACCGTGCCCACCAGTGCCGCCAAGCGCCTCCCCTTCTGAGGCGAAGAGATTGTTATCTCGTTACCCGAGAGCAGTATATTCATTCTTGTGTGCGCAAAGTCCCGGGTCAGCGTGCCCTTCGGACCGATTACCGTAACCGAGGAGCCCGACAATGAAACCTGGACCCCCTCGGGCACGTTAAGCTTTAAAGACGCGTACTCCGACATTTCCCAGCCCCCCTAATAGACGTATGCCATCAGCCTTCCGCCTACCTTGTTGGCGATGGCTTCCTTGTGCGTCAGTATTCCCTTCGAGGTAGTCAGTATGAGAAAGCCGATGTCCTTTGCGGGGAGGTATCGGTGCGCCCAATCGTCCAACTCGCTGTACGAAACTGCAAAGTAAGGCTTGATGACGCTGCACTTGTTAATCCTTCCCAGCAGCTGTATCCTGAGTTTGCCGAGCCTTCCGTCATCGATCAGCTCGAACTCGCCCACATATCCAGCCTTCTGCAGAGTCCTGAGTACGTTTGCGATCAGCTTGGGGGCAGGGGTTACTATGCACTCTGTTTTGCCCCTCTCCTCGCTATTCATGATGTTTACAAGCGCGTTTGCAAGAGGATCTTGAACCCACATCTCAAATCAGCCTCACATAAACTTCTTGAATCCCAGACTCTCTGCAGTCTCCCTGAAGCATTGCCTGCACAGGTTGAGGTTGTAGCGCCTGATGATCGTGCTACCCTTTGACCCGCAGCGCTTGCAGCGCCTGCTGCCTTTGCCGAACTTTCTATCCTTGGCGTGGTGGTACTTTCCCATTTTCACTCCTCCTTATCCAGGCTGAGCCCATAGCGATCCTTCATGAAAGCGATGGCCTCTGCCTTACTTACGCGGTGACTGCGCCCAATCTTGCCCGGTCGCTCGCTCCTGCGCGACACCCTGTAGCCCGGCCTCTCTATCACGACGCATACATTCATGCCGAATATTCCAAGCGTCGGATCGTACTTGGTCCCGGGCAGATTAATGTGCTCGCTTATGCCGAATGACATGTTGCCGTAGTCGTCGAAGCAGCTCTCCTTGATCTTATACTTCATAGACTCGAAAGCGCGCTTCAAGAAATCATCGACTGCCGGACCCCTTATGGTCGCTATGCAGGCTATGTTCTCGCCCTTCCGGACCCCAAAATCCCTGATGGACTTCCTGGCCTTTCTGGGGCATGGCGTTACTCCGGTGATGGACTTGAGAACGGTCATAGCCTTCTCAAGCTTCTCTCCACCTTCGCCCAGTCCCATGTTTACAACTACTTTCCCTACCTTCAGTGCAAGCATGGGGTTCAATTGGCCGCCCTCGGCGGCTGTAGCACCCACGGACAACTTATGTCACTTCTCCATTTATGTTGATGATTGGACTCTCCTTACCAATCGGGAATAGATACTTAAGCGTAACGGTAGTATCACTGTCACCGATGCTGACAGTGGCGAGCTTGTTGGGGCTCCTACTAGCAGGCAGTTCCTTCACCAAGCCGAACTTGCCGATCTTGATCCCACCAGTTATCATCACATAGGCCCCGACAGCCATCGGGACGTGCTCCTGTATCTGACCGTCAGGCAGCGAGATTTTAACGGCATCCATGAGCTCGTAAGGCATATCTACGCTGAAGGGGTCAGACACATCCACGGATATGCACCGCCCGTCGTGAAGGTTTAGCTGCATCCTCTTGCCCTTAAGGTGGCGCTTACCGGTGACCTTTGCCAACTTGAACGCAGCATCCTCTGCTGTGATCTTCATAAGTGCGAGTTTGTTGGTGCTGTTGGGCATAACTCGATAGTAGGCGTCTGCCGGTTTGAGGTAGATAACGTCCATGAGCCCTACCGGAAGCTTATAATCGGTCTTGACCTTGCCATCGACGAGGACCTTCTCCTCGGCGAGCATACGCTTTGCCTCAGAGACGGTCTTTGCGTAACCTAGGACGTCCCTGAGGACTATCCCCAGAGGCATCGAATTAACCATCCTGTGCGGCCCCGCGTTAGGCCTTATAACGAACTCGCGCTCCTTGATCTTGATCGGCCAGAACCTAGGGGCCGGATAAGTCTTTAGGTGTCTTGACAAAGAATTTGCCTCCACTCATTTATTTCGATTTCCTGGAGCCCTCAATGGACTCCTTCCTGACCTTGTCTGAGAGGTCCAGCTTGGTTATGATTACCTTTGAAGGGGGTAGCAGGACTGGCTTGTTGGTTCC
>MAGU01000027.1 GCA_001717025.1 Candidatus Methanomethylicus oleisabuli
CGCTCCCAAAACACTTCTCGAGGAACGACCGCAGTAGCGCCTCGGCGGTTATCGGCACTTTCGCTTCGCCTATTACCGAGTTGTGGAATACAAATGGCTGGTCGTTCACTACGCGCACGCCGAGCCGTGCCAGCTCCTCCACTATCCCGGGATCAACGGTCGGCCAGCGCCCCACTACCTCGGCGTATGAAGGTGGTTCCGAGATGCAGACGACCTTTGTCCCATTTGTGTGCGAGTTGACTGCAAGCACCCTAGCGAGTTTTAGTGCCGATAGACCGGAGGTGCTGGCAACGACTACTGCCGCAATCCCGCCACAAGAGACCCGCCTAGCCACGGCAGCGATGACACGATCAGTGTTCTCTGGACCCGGAGAGTCGAAGAAATCGGGAGGGCTGCTCAAGTCATAATCCCCAGCTTAAAGACGGGCGCAACTCTATTTAAACGTCATGATAACCGCTTATGCCGACGGACAGGACACGATTGCGATTTTGCAGCCCCTGACGCCACTTGTGTGCCCAAGAGATGAAGGAATGCGCGCCTCGCAAAGCGGTATAAACAAAACGATAGTGATTTAAGAGGAGTCCCTCCGATTCTGAATTGGAGATGCCATCATGAACTTCGCAAGGAGGAGGGGGCGGGTTGAGGAATACCTTGTTGAGAATGGATTTGATGGAATGATCTGCACTAACCCGGAGAGCATATTCTATCTCACAAATGCACCTTTTTTGACGGGAAGCGCGGGTAAGGCGCTATACATCAGCAAGGAGGGCAAGGCGTCGCTAGTGGTCTCGAGCTTGGATTATGAGGAGGCTTTTGACAGGTCCGAAGGCACCGAGATAGTGAAGATGGAGATGGGCGAGAAGCTCTTCGAGAGGCTTAGGAGGGTCTCCGGGGGTGCTGACAAGGTCGGTTTTGAAGATGGCTTCCTAACGGTAAGGGCTTATGACGCACTTAAGAAGAATTTTAACCTTGCATCGGTTGGGCGGCTGATCGAGAAGATGAGAGAGGTGAAGGAGCCGGAGGAGTTGAAGAATATAGAGGGGGCTGTTGGAGCCTCTGACAGGGCAGTTACCAAGACCCTATCCAACCTTAGAAACGGTATGACTGAGATCGAGGCGGCATCTGAGATCGAGTATCACATGAGGCGGGAAGGAGGGGAGGCGCTTGCGTTTGAGACGATAGTGGCATCTGGACCAAGGGCGGCTTATCCCCATGGCATGCCAAGCGGCAAGAGGGCATCTGGAGGGGAGGCGGTAGTCTTCGATTTTGGGGTCAAGGTCTCGGGTTACTGCTCGGACACTACAAGGACGTTCTTCTTCGGCCAACCGAGGGATGAGATGGTTAAAGTTTATGACATAGTCTTGGAGGCCCAAGAGGCGGCGATATCCTCAGCTAGACCGGGCATTACGGGGAAGGAGCTCGACGGGGTTGCAAGGTCGGTTATTGAAGGGCATGGATACGGAAAATACTTCGTCCACGGCACAGGCCACGGAGTCGGCATAGCCGTGCATGAGGGGCCCTCAGTCAATGCGAGCAACAATGAACCGCTCGTCCCTGGGAACGTGGTCACGATTGAGCCGGGCATATACATCCCGAAGGTTGGCGGGGTTAGGATTGAGGACGTTATCGTTATAACCGAGGATGGGAGCAGAGACCTCACCAAGTTCAGGAAGGACAAGATGGTCATCTAGGTCAGAATTGTGTCCTATGCATTTGTTTGGCTTTGACAGGCATCGGGTGGTTTTGGATGAAGTGGAAGGGGATTGTTGCATATTTGAAGGAGTCAGCATATGCGATAGTATACAGACAATACGAGAAGAGGCTCCAAAACCAGATAAATTGCACGGAGGTTCCAGAGCACGTTGGGCTCATCCTAGATGGAAACCGCAGGTGGGCAAGGGACATGGGATTGAGCGTCAACGATGGCCACAAGTACGGCTTCGAGAAGCTCAAGGAGGTTCTCAGGTGGTGCTGGCAGCTGGGCATACACACGGTCACGGTCTATGCACTTTCGACGGAGAACTTCAAGAGGCCAACCCAAGAGGTTAACGAACTTTTGAAGCTCGCAGAGAGTGGCTTCAAGGACGTCCTCAACTCCAAAGAGGTGGTAGAGAACGAAGTTAAGATAACAGTGCTGGGCAGGCTGGATCTGCTCTCGGAGCCGCTCAGATCGACGATAGCGGAGGCAGCCTCGAAGACAAAGGACTACTCCAAGAACAAGCTTAATGTTGCCATAGCCTACGGAGGCAGGGCAGAGATTGTTGACGCCACGAAGAAGATCGTCGAATCGGTTATGAATGGCACAATCAGAAAGGACGAGATAAATGAGGGAACTTTTTCAAAGTTCCTCTATACGGCAGGACAGAAAGATCCAGATTTGATCATAAGGACGTCCGGCGAGGAGAGGCTGAGCGGGTTTCTACTGTGGCAGAGCGCATATTCCGAGTTCTATTTCCTTGATGTGTACTGGCCAGAGCTCAGGAGGATAGACTTCCTCAGGGCAATAAGGACTTACCAGAGAAGGAAGAGAAGGTTTGGCGAGTAGCGCTGCGGCTCCTTTGGCTGCACTGGTCACGATTTTCGACGCGCAAGTTCCTTACCCCTAAAACGCGGAGTCATAGAGAAGATTATAACCATTAGCGCACAGACCGTAACGCCAAGAGCCGAGGTCACTATTATTGGAATCAGGCTGGCGTTAGGGTCTTCAATTATCGGAGCAGCCGCGATGACAATCTGCCTTATGAATACCAACGAGACGAGCCCGACTATCTGATGCCAGATCTTTGGAGACTCCTCCAGATACTTTACGACCAGGCTGCCCCCAAGGTAAATAGCAAAACCGATGATCAGCAGGTCAATAGTATGTATGAGCACAAGGCTCGCGAACTTTGCCAGCTCCTCAGGGAGCGTGGTGGCCTGCAGACCCAAACTGATGCCCCGGTAGATTGCCACCGACGATATGATTAATCCGATCACTGAAGTGATCAGCTTTATCGGGGACTCGGACCATGCAGACTTCAACGATGAATCCATGTTGAATCCTTTTATGACGAGAACCGAGCCGATGATCACGCCTGCCGCCAGCAGGGCGTAATTGAGCAGGTTCGCCAGATAAAGAGCGACCAACGCCAAGACGAGCACGCCAGGTACCCCCAAAGCCACCCTAGAAAGCTGGGGCTCCGCAAGCTTCTTCAGATATCTGTAGAAGAGGACGTAGGTCTCCTCAACGCTCTTCTCCTGCTGCACGAAGACCCGCTTCACGGAGATCACAGGGACCTTTGACTGGATGGTGGGTATAACCTGCTCATCCGCCGCGCCGTCGCTTACGAAGACTACGCCGTCGGTCTGGAAGGTCTTGAGTATATACTCGAGCTCACTCGCCACCTTTATATCCGCCTTGAATCCGCCCTCCTCTGTGCCAGCTATCACCGCTATTTCGCATGTATAGCCTTCCTGAACGAGGGAATCGTAGGTGTTGATGGTGGCAAATATAGAATTTGTATCCGAGTCCTCAGGGCTCTTTATAGCAAAGAGGGTGGCAGCTGACAAGACCTTTTCGCGCCCAATCAGAGGCGTACGGATACCAGTAGCCACGCCGATGTCGTTGTCCTTGTCCACATTAAGGACCAGAACCCTCTTGCTCTTGAGGCTCATTGAATCACTATTAGAAATATGATTTTATGGGTTTAAAATATTTCTAAAATAAAAGAAAAGATTTATATATCGCGTAATCAGCTTACGCGGCCTTCTCTTCCAGCAGTGCTCCGTACTCTTCAAAGGTGAGGCGTTCGCCCTTCTTCAGCTTCTCTGTTGCCCGCTCAGCCAGCTCCGTCCGCCTCGTCATGAGCAGCTTCGCCTGCTCGGCGAGCCTCTCTGCCTTCTGCTGCATGGCGATCGTCTTTGCCTCATCGAAGTGAGCGCGGCTCTCGGAGAGCTGTATCTTTGAGCGCTGAATGTCATCCCATAGCGCTGACATCTCAGCCCTTATGCCGTCGAGCTCACGTGCCAGGGCAGCACCCTCATTGTGCGCCCTTATCAGGGTCTCGTGATGCCTCTTTGATTCTTCGGCAAGCATGAGCACCTCGTTGTGCGTGGCGTTCGCCTTCGACTTTAGCTCGTTGAAACGGGATCTGAGCTTCCGGATCTCCTGATCGACATCTTTGGTCTTCTTGAAGTAGAGGAGCTTCTTCTCCAGCTCGGCGATCTCCTGAACCGCCTTCCTGTCCTCGTCCATCGAAAGCGTAGTGGTCTGGTATCGCCATGTTATTTCCTTGAGCTGCGATACAAGAATGTCCTCCGGTTCCTTTGCGTTCGCTATTATGGCGCGCTTCTTTGCAACCAATTCTTTTATATTCGCAGTGATCTCAGCCTTCTCCTTATGAAGCTGGTCTCGAGCGGCCTTTTTTTCAGCGATGAGCTTGTTCTTCTCATCGCGTGCTGACTTGGCGTTTTGCGTTATAGTCTGGAGCTCGCCAAGCTTCGTGAGTATCTCATTCTTTCTAAGCCTAAGTCTGTTCAGGCGGTCATAGTTATCATCAAGTTGGTTTTGGATGGACCTCATCTGTCTTGAGGCTAGACCGACTTCGGTTGGTCGATTCTCCATTCATTCATCACCATTGAGGCTATCGATCTTCTCCGCCACTATGAATGCGTTGGATTTGAGCATACAGATCGTCCAGTCCCTCTCCAGTATTTGAAGACGTGAATATAAACTCTCCTAACGCCCCTGAATCCAGCATAGATTCAAGCAACCTTATTGAGAGCTCCATCTTCTCGTCTGATCGCTGCGAGATAAATTCATTGATGAGCGTATCAGGGTCCGAGCTCCACATAATAGCCCTCTCGAGTAGATCCTTCGGCAGAAGGTCGATCTTGGAGAGGCAGTTGATCTGCGGTGCCCTGAACCTCGCTTGAACAGAGTAAGATAGTAGCAGTATTGATATGAAGTCAGAGGCACGGTTCAGGAAGACGGAGTCCGCCAGGAAGACCGTGCTGAAATCATCGCCTGCGAGCCCCGTGGCGATCAGCATACCTGCATCGCGATATGCAAAGAGCTCCATTTGACCCGGAGTGTCGACGATCACAAATTCGGGGGCGAGCCGCTCGAGCTCAGCTTTCATCTCACTTACATGCCCCACCGCGGCGTCCACCGACGCCACGAGAGCACCGTTCGGACCGAGCTTGTACTCCTCAGCCAGCTGAGCGTAATTGACGTAGTCGCGTATGTCCGAGTCAGGCGCGTAAGGCAGCCACCGGACACCGGGGTCCAGGTTCAGCAACGCCACATCTACGTCGGAGGACTTTATCCGCTCGGATAAGGCGAGAGCAATGGCTGATTTCCCTGATCCGGCAGTCCCCATAAGAAAGATGTAGTTCATTTCGTGTCTACCCTCACCTTGATGTGCCCACCCAAGCCCTTGACGATTTCTTCAAACGAGAGCTCTGCACGGTCGAGCAACGAGCTTAACGCTTCTGCATCGCCTGCCCTTGCAGACAGGTGTATCTCGAGGGTAGGGACGGCCTCCCTGCCGCGAGGGTGGGATTTTATGTATACGCCAGGGTTAGAGATGCGCCAAGCGTCGAGGAGTGGGGAGAAGGAGGACTCGGCGATACCCTCGAGCAGAAGTGAGCGCTCTCCGAAGAGGGCATCGGAGGCGGCGGCAGGGAGCACGGCCTGTGTGAACATGGAGCGCATCTCGTCAGGCACGCCTGGCAGTGCAAATATGGTTGTCCGCCCGGAAGCTATGAGTATGCCTGGCGCAGTACCGATGGTGTTTTGGATCGGGCGAGCGCCTGCTGGCAGTTCAGCCATCTTCGCCCTAGCGGGGGTCATAGGTAGCCCCAATGACGCATATTTAGAACGAACCTGACCCAAGGCATCAGCGTTGATCTCCAGGGGCAGCCGCAATGCAGAAGAGAGCCCCTCGGCGGTGAGATCGTCGTATGTTGGACCAAGCCCTCCAGTAATTATGATGATAGATGGTCGCCTCGCGAGCGCATCTGAGATGGCTGAAGATATCTCGTAGACGCTGTCGTCGACAGATGTTATTCTGCTTACGGTCATACCTTTGGAGGTGAGCTGACTGGCGAGCCAAGAGGCGTTCGTGTTTATGGTCTTCCCTATTAGCAACTCCCTTCCGGTTGAGATTATCTCAGCAGGGATAGCGATCACCGAACCACGATCACTTCTTCTGCGACCACCATTTTAGGTAGTCCTTCCTTCTCCGCTCGCGCTCTTCGTCCGGGTCAGACGCCGCGGTCTTTTCTCTGATGTCGTCCATATCCTGATGGTTTAAGGAGAGACCGCAGCTCGTGCATACGTACTGCTTGCGAGCAGGATCAAACTTCAGCTCCCCTGCGCATTCGGGACAAGCCTTCATTTGAAGCACCGACTACTAACATTCAACGGGGATTAATAAATGTGAATAGTGCAGCCGCCATAGGTCTGAACCCATCTCATTGAGGGCGGCAAACGGAGGCGCATGCAGACAGCGGACATATTGCTACGCTACAACGTTAAGTGCCCTGCCACACCATGAGCAAGCATTCCCCTTTAGGTTGAGGGATAGCACTTCGAAGCCGCAACGCTCTATCACGACGTTTCCGCACGAGGGACAGACGGTATTCTCAAAGCTCCCCCCTGGCATATTTCCAAGGTACACATGGCTGAGGCCCTCCCTGCGCGCCATCTTCCAGAACTCCTCCATGGCGTTGTGGGGAAGCGGGTCTGATCCTGACCAGAGGTAACTAGGGAAGAATCGGAGAATGTGGTACGGTGTCTCTGCTCCAAGCGAGTCGCGTATCCAGCCGGAGAGCTTCAGGAAGGGCGACTTGATGTCGCCGCCTCCGGGGACGATGAGATTAGTGACCTCTATGAAGATCTTCCTCCGCTTCATCTCCAAGAGCGCATCGAAGACTGGGCTGGCGTCAGGAACGCCGCAGAATGCCCTGTAGAACGACGGGTCACCGCTACCCTTGAAGTCGACAGTAGCAGCATCGAGATATGGTGAGATGACCTCAACGGCCTCCGGCGTCATGTATCCATTTGTGACGAAAGTATTGAAGATCCCTTCTTTCTTTGCTAGGCGGGCGGTGTCGTGGGCGTACTCGAAGAAGACGGTCGGTTCAGTGTAGGTGTAGCTTATTGACCTGCAACCTGTGCGCTTCGCAAGCGATACAATCTCCTCCGGCGAGAGCGGGTCCCCAAAAATCTCATCAGGCTGGCTGATCGACCAGTTGTCGCAGAAGAGGCACCTGAAGTTGCATCCGACAGTTGAAACGGAGAGCGCCTTGGTGCCGGGGTGGAAGTGAAACAGCGGCTTCTTCTCTATGGGATCAACGGCGCATGAGGCAGCCTTCCCGTAAACCAAGGTCATCAGAACGCCACCACGGTTCTCTCTGACGCCGCATACGCCACGTTTGCCATCAGCTATGACGCACCTGCGTGCGCAGAGCCGGCACCTTACATTGCCGACTCCTTTCTCGTACAGCATTGCCTCCAAGGTGACCCACAACAAATCTTAAGAAGACGCGGATAATAAGAATTTGGCGAGTGGATTTTATGATAGTCGTCCCTGGGCCATCTTCGATGAAGCTGGGCGAGCAGATCGCGGCTTTGCTAGGCATGAAGAGAGTCGCAGTGGATTACAAGAACTTCCCTGACGGCGAGTCGTACCAGAGGCTTACAGAGAGCGTGGACGGGGATGACGTAGTCCTTGTGCACACCACCTACCCCAACCAGGACAAGAGGCTCATCGAGCTGCTCATAATGATAGACGGGTTGAAGAGCCTAGGCGCATCGAAGGTCAGGGTGGTCGTCCCGTACATGGCGTATGCAAGGCAGGACACCAGGTTCAGGGAGGGCGAGGTCGTCAGCATCGGCTCATTGTTCAAGATGATACAGTCGGCAGGTGCGGATGAGTTCTACACGGTCGACCTGCACAAGGAGGCGTCCCTCTCGACATTCGGGATCAAGGCTAGGAACCTCTATGCCACGGATGTAATCGCAGAATACCTTATTCATAGCGGGCTGGAGGAGCCATACATACTCTCGCCAGACAAGGGAGCAATAATGATTGCCAAGAGGATCGGGGAGAGAATGGGGGCGGAGTATGGTAACTTTGAGAAGACAAGGGACAGGATAACCGGCGCGATAACTGTTAGGGGGGAGAAGGTCGACGCGAGGGGCAGAAACGTCGCGATAGTGGACGACCTGATAAGCACCGGTGGTACGATAGCCAACGCAGCCAAGATCCTGAAGGATGGCGGCGCAAAACGCATCGTAGCATTATGTTCCCACCCTCTACTTGTGGCTGGTGCCTATGAGAGGATGAGGGGTGCGGGCGTTGACGAGGTGCTAGGCACGGACACCGTCGAGAGCGAGGTAAGCAAGATCTCTGTAGCGCCCCTGATAGCAAAGGGGTTACAGTAATTTGGCTGCGGGCGGCTACCTCAATAGGCTGGCCATACTACTCTCTGGCGAGCATCCGACCCTCCCCTTCTCCGAGGTATGTGCTGTAATGCGGGCGGAGGGTATAGCTTACCGAGTCTTTGCAAAGCATGACCAGCTGTTATTGATCGACGCAGGAGGGGGGGCTACAGAGGCACTTCGTGAAAGATCAGCATATGCCATGGAGGGGGGGAGGCTGTTGGCTCAATCTCAAGCCAGCATTGAGGAGTTCAGAAGGGCGTGCAAGGAAATGGACTGGGGGCTGATCAAGGGCAGGACGTTCGGGGCCAAGGCCAAGAGGGTCAGGAGGCATTGTGAGCACATAGACACGCAGGAGCTCCAATCGATAGTCGGGGAGGAGGCTACAAGGGAGGGCGATGCCAAGGTGGACCTGATGGCGCCCGAGGTCTGGATCAGGAGCGTAATAACCGATGCTGGGATCTTCACATATGCGATTGACTTCGCTTCAGACAGACACTCGTTCAGCTCAAGGAAGCCCAAGACCAGACCTTACTTTCACCCGGGCGTGCTTGAGCCGAAGATAGCAAGAGCGTTTGTAAACCTCTGCGGGGTGAGGCGGGGAGACACCTTTGTAGATCCCTTCTGCGGCACTGGAGGATTCCTGATCGAGGCGGCAACGATGGGGATTTATGCATTCGGAATGGACGTCGATAGAAGGATGGTTATTGGGGCGGGTAAGAACCTCAAACACTATAACCTCGATGCCGATATCGTGTTGGGTGATGCGATGGCACTGCCCGTATCAAAGGCGGACGGCATAGCCTCAGACCCGCCGTATGGCAGGGGGACTACCACCCTGGGGCAGGACGTGAGGGAGGTCATATCGGGCTTCATGGAATCAGCGTTCGATGCCCTCAAGGCGGGGGGGAGGGTGTGTACGGCGTCGCCCACAGAGCTTCGTCCGGCAGAGCTCGCAACCAGTGCAGGGTTCAGGGTTGTCGAGGAGCACAGCATGCGGGTTCATAAGTCACTTACGAGGTTAATCATAGTAGTGGAGAAATAGGAGCGGAGTGCGCAAGATGATGCCTGTGAAGGTCACGTTCCTCGGGACGGCGGCAGGCATCCCTACGCCTGAGAGGGGGCTTCCCGCAGTTCTCCTAGACTTCGACGGGGAGCACCTTCTACTGGACTGCGGCGAGGGCACGCAGAGGACGATGCTGCAATTAGGATTTGGGCTCTGTAGAAGGATGAGGATATTCATAACGCACCTCCACGGCGACCATGTCTTCGGCATGCCAGGCATGATACAAACGATGAATCTTCTAAACAGGGCTCACCCGCTTGAGGTATACGGACCGCCCGGCCTGAAGGATTTTCTAGAGAGGTCAACGTTCTCAATGATGTCTGAGCCGGTCTTCCCAATCAAGGTGCATGAGGTGCAGCAGGGGATGGTGCTATCGTGCAAGGGATACAAGGTCGAGGCGGCATGGGCAGACCATGCCGTGCCGAATTTGGCATACCGGTTCGAGTTCGGCGGAAGTGCAGGCAGATTCAGGCCCTCCAAGGCAGAGGCACTAGGGATACCGGAGGGCCCACTCAGGAGCGAGCTGAAGGACGGAAGGAGCGTGCAGCTGCCCAACGGGAGCGTCGTCAACCCTGCAGATGTGCTCAGCGAACCGGTCTCGGGCATTGCGGTGGTCTACACGGGCGACACAAGGAGGTGCAAGGGCGTCCTTGAACTCGCAAAGGAGGCAGACCTTCTCATACACGAGGCAACCTTCGGGTCGGACCTTGTGGATTATGCGGCGCAACAGGGGCACTCGACTGCCGCTGACGCGGCGGAGGCTGCCAAGGATGCGCACGTTAAAAAGCTCATAATGACGCACATAAGCGCCAGGTATTCGGACTCGGGGACCCTTCTGCGCGAGGCTAAGGCTATTTTTGCGGATGCGGATGTTGCCACAGACCTTGCGCACTACACCCTGAAGAGCTGACTTGCGAATCCGAGGCATTCTATTGCGTCCGAGAATGATGTTGATTCCACGACACCAGTGATCTTTGCAAATGACAGGGAGGACCGCAGGTAATCCCAGTCTACCGTGCCCTTTCCAGCGACTAGGTGCTCGTCACGGTCACCTTTGTTGTCATGTATATGGACGTGCACGATGCGCGCCTTTAGCTTCCCAACGAACTCCGTAAGGTTGGACATGGTATTAGCATGACCGACATCGAGGGTAATATTCAGGTCGAAGCCGAGCTCCTCCAGTAGCTCAAATTCACCGGGTGTTGTGAGGAACGACTTGACATTGCGCGGCATGTTCTCAATGGCGGCCACGATGCCCGAGTCCTCTGCATATGAGACGATCTCTCTCAGTGAGGCAACGTTGCGCTCCCATTGGGTGCCGCGGCATTGTTCATCGACAGGAGACGACGAACCAGGATGTACGACCACCAAGCTTGCCCCAATAGAAACTGCGTTGTCAATTGATTCTTTCACCTGCCTGACGGATAGCGACCTGAATCGTGGATTTGCCGAGGCGATATTCATGTCGAGGATGGGGGAGTGGATGGTGAATTTAGTCCCGTAGCTTGATGCGAGCTGAAGGAGCAATTTTGCATTATAGCGGCGAATTCTTTCGTCCCAGTCATCCAAGACCTCGATAAGTGGCGTGCGAGAGGCGGAGTATTCGTTCAGTCTTTTGTAGGTCTGCCCGAATGTGCATAGCGTCGAGATCCCGATGGGCATAGTTCATCAACGGGTATACCGTCTACTGTTCTTGTTGCCAGCCATTCTATAAAGGAGTTTGGATCAGGAGTGATGGCTGTGAAAGAGATTGGACCAAGAGGGGACTCGCCCTCAGGTCTGCAGAACGAGATGTGCCCCACCGTCGCTACCTGCTTGTTTATCCAGAACATGAGACGGTTGCCCTCGACGTTGTGGAGCATTATCCTGCGGGCGGCATCGAGTATCCGCTCCCTCCTCAGCAACGCCCTGAACTGGATGAGCAGCTGTGCGCTGCCCTCCTGGACCAAGAAGAGCCTGTTCCCCTGTTTCACCCTGCGGAATGCGCCAGAGCCGGTCATTGCGGTTATTGCCTCTGCGACCTTACCCTCGTCCTCCGTTGGGTTCACCTCTGCCTCGACGATTACGACGACCCCCTTATCGTCATATGCACCCACCGATGGCTCAGCGCCAGGAACTACCGCATGAGCGTCACTCGTTCTTGGCACGGAGAAGTCCCTCGAAGAATGCCTTTGCGGACGCCCCTATGTCGTCTAGCGTCCCCTCGTTCACGAATACGTGGTCCGCCAATGCGATGATAGATCCTATGCCTACCCGCAGCTCACGCAGATCCCTCCCGTCAAAGGTCGCCCTGTCCTTAGGGTCGTCCGGGCGACCGCGCTTGAGGAGCCTATCGAACCTTGTCGATGGCGATGCGTGTACTGCGATGAGCCGCACGTCGGCATTGCGCTTGAAGTAGTTCAGTTCGTCCAAGCTCCTCACACCCTCGATGAGAACGGGCGAATTGGATGCTTGGACTAGAGCAAGGCAGCGCTTTGCGACTACGTCGCTGCCCTCCTCATGCCTGAGCCTAAGCATGAGCGTGCCGAGGCTCTTTGGAGATTTGACGATGCCCCTCCTCTCCGCCTCATACCTTATGACATCACCCATACTGATGACCCTGAATCCCAGCTGCCTTGCTGCATCGGCGACTAGTGATTTTCCAGAACCAGGCATGCCAGTTATGCAGAATATCAACATCTTCCTCTCAAACAACATAATATATAGTCGACATATAACGATTATCAGGGAAGGTTGTGGAGGCATGGCGACGGTTAGAGCTTTCCTTGCGCTTGATGTCTCGAAGGAAGTCAAGATGAAAATCATGAAGCTTCAGGAGGAGATCGCGGGCGCAGGGGCAGACGTCAGGCTGGTCGGCGCAGATAGCATGCACATTACCCTTAAATTTCTGGGCGAAATCGATGAGGCAATCTCTGTGAAGGTTCTTGAGGTTATGAAGAGGGTTAGGTCTGAGGCTTTTGTGCTTGATATCGCGGGCGCAGGGGCATTCCCGAACACAAAGATGCCGAGGGTGTTGTGGGTCGGCGCTACTGGCGGGGGCGAGAAGGCAGTAGAGATTGCGAAGCAGATAGAGGCCGGATTGTTAGCGCTTGGATTCCCAAAGGAGAGGGAGTTCACACCGCATATAACGGTGGGTAGAGTGAAATCGTCAAGAAACATCACTCAACTAGCAGGCATCATTCAGAGGAACAGGGACGCACGATATGGATCGACGCCGATCGACCGGATCGCACTCAAGAGGAGTCTATTGACGCCATCTGGACCGATCTACTCTGACATTGGAGAGGTTAAACTTGGTGAATAGAGAGGACTTCAAGATAGATGCTAGAGCATTGGAAGAGGTGAAGATAAAGACCATAATGCGGCTGATCCCAACAGAGCAGGACAGGAAAGCCGTTCAGAAGGCCGTTGAAGTGGTTAAGGAGAGAGTGATGAGAGAGGCGGAGCGTGCAGGAGTTAAGATACGCGTCGAGGTAGAGGGGTCTATAGCAAAGGATACATGGATAGGGTCCGACAGGGACGTGGATATATTCATAATCTTCCCGCGCGGGACGGCGAAGGATACAATCAAGGGCATTGGGATAGAACTCGCGAAGGCCGGCAGCGGTGGAACTTGGAAGCTTGCATATGCAGAGCATCCATATGTTGAGGGGTGTGTGGAGGGGTGTACTGTGGACATAGTCCCAAGCGTTGAGGCGGCAGAGGGTGAGGCGCTGACCACAACGGTGGATAGGACCCCCCTCCATACGAAGTATATCAAGAAGACGCTGAACGACAAGGGCAAGGACGAGGTGAGGATGCTCAAGCAGTTCATGAAGGGGATCGAGGTTTACGGGGCGGAGCTCAAGATAGGAGGGTTCTCAGGATACCTTTGTGAGCTGCTTGTGGTGAAGTTCGGGACGCTAGAGGGGGTCGTTACTGCTGCCGCAGGGTGGGGGGATAGGGCGGTGGTGGACATCATGGAGCACTATAACGGCGGGCAGGCGCTAGAGGTCTTTGACTCGCCGCTTGTTGTCATCGATCCGGTGGATCGAAGAAGGAACGTCGCAGCGGCAGTTACCGAAAAATCTTATTCTTCATTCGTCTCGGCTTGCCGGCGCTTCATTAAAAAGCCCTCGATAGACTTCTTCTTCCCTGAACATAAGGTACCCACAGAAGAGGAGCTTCTTGAGGCGATACGCGAGGGAGGGTCGGCGTATGTTGCGGTAGTGGCAGGGTGCCCGCGCGTGCCTTCAGACATACTGTGGGGGGAGATCAAGAGGAGCATCTCCAAGATCACTAAACTTCTCGCCCAAAATGGCTTCCAAGTGAAGGACTCTGCATCATGGTCTGATGAAATAGAGAAGGCCGTAATCCTGCTGGAGCTAGACAGGGCAGAGGTCGGAGCCGCAGTTCTGCACGATGGCCCGAAGATTGCTCTGGCGGATGAGGAGGAGAGCTTTCTAAGCAAGTACTTGGCATCGGATCGGGTGGTTGCGGGCCCGTATATAAGGGGAAACAGGTGGTACGTTGAGCTGCGCCGGAAGTACAGGACGGCGAAGGAGGTTATCGATGGGGAGTTGCCCAAGATCAAGTTCAGCGAAGACATGGATGCACAGATCAGGAAGGGGTTTATCGTTCTGCTCAACCAAGAGATGACCGCTATCGCTGGATCGGATGAGTTCAGGTCAGAGCTCTGGAAATTTCTCAAGAAGAGACCGGTCTGGCTGAAGTGATTCGCTTGGGGGCGTTCGTGAGGGGCGCTGAGAAAGGTTACCGAATCGATGATCCAGAACTTGACCAGGTATTGGCATATCCGAGCGGTGACCATAAGCACCTCGAATGTGTAAGGAGGGATCTTAAAAGCGCCGGCATAGACATGATAATGGCATTCGGCCGAATTAGAATTGGTTGCTTTTCGGTGCTTGGAAAGGGATGTGTCGGCATAGTCTGCCTCGGCAGTATGAGAAGAGGGCAGGTTGCCGTGAAGGTGAGAAGGACCGACGCAGACCGCCCGGATATGCTGAATGAGGCGAGGATGCATGCATATGCCAATTCTGTATCGGTTGGACCGAGGCTCCTATGGCAGACCGAGAGCGCACTCGTCATGGATTATGTGAACGGCCTACCGATTAAAGAGTGGCTCGATACGCCGTATGCGCAGACCTCCGGAAGGGTGATGGATATGGTGTCAGACCTGCTCGACCAGTGTTATAGGCTAGACGCGTCGGGTCTAGACCACGGCGAGCTGTCAAACTCAAAGAGGCACGCTCTAGTCGAGGAGGGTGGGAAGGCGGTCATAATCGATTTCGAGAGCGCAAGCGCCTCGAGAAGAGTGCGCAACGTGGTTGCCATGACAGGCTATCTCTTCTGCAGAGGTTCGCTTGAGAACGCGATGCGCAGACATTTTGACTGGGACGCGCTTCGTCTGAGGAGGTGCCTCAAGGAGTACAAGGAAAGCAGGTCTGCTAGGGGCTACATAGACATCAGGGAGACGATCGGGCTCGGTCGCTCCCAACTATGAGCAGCTTTATTAAAGCGTTCACCGGATTGCTTTCTTGAGACCGTCGAAAGCGGTCGTTGATGATCGAGAGTCTCGGACCTCATGGAATGACGAGAACTTACCCGACTGCTGCGCCTTTTTGCCGTTAAGAGCGATCATGAAATAAATGATGCCGAATCGGGAAAAGATATAAAAGGGAATTAAATGAGTCAGAGAAACGTGCAGAAACATGATAGTTTTTGCATCAAAGAGTAAAGGAGATGAATCATAATGGCAGATAGGGAGATGTTCAAGGCAACCTGCTCTGCGTGCGGTAAGGAATGTGAAGTGCCATTCAAACCAGACGGCACCAGACCGGTTTACTGCCGCGAATGTTATAGCAAGCGCAGGGGCCAGAGAAGGACTTAACCAAAATACTGGCTCACCAATAGTTCAATAGTTTCAAATTTTATTTTTATTAATCATTCTGCTTTTAATTAGCTCAGGTGATGGATTGAGGCAGTGCATGCCAAGCGGCTTGGTTTTAAAAAAAAGATTGGGGAGCGCTTACTTGAGCTCAACTACTTCTGCTTTAGCAGCGTTGGCTTTTACTGACGCTATGCCATTCTTTGCGGCGTCCTTCGTATCGTAACTCTCCCCCACCGCGATGATTTCGCCGTTGGTGGCTACGAGCCTCCACCTGAATTTGCCGGCTTTGTCCACGTATAGTTCAAATTTTGGAGATGCAGGCATTGCTATCACTGGGTATTAGATTTAATTCAAGATGTATTTAAAAACTATCCAATGTTTTTCAAGAAAAGGCAATATTTATTAAATGATAGCGCCAACTCAGGCTAATTTATTGAAAATGCCACCATTTAAAGTGTGATCGATACTTCACAGCTGCTCGAAGAGACGGTGAAAAAGAATCGTTTGTGGCCAATGTGTGAACCCCCACCCCCCGAGACATACGAGTGGCTTGAGTAACAGGAGTTCAGTTGCACATTAGTTCAGTAGACCATTCCGCTTGGCGGCACATTATAAGGTTACATGCAAGAGGAGGTTCCGCGCCAGGAGGAGGTTAAAGGTTTGATCCGCAGCGGTACCGGCACGGCTACCACAGGATTTGCCACTGCAATGGGATAGAACGTAATGGTCTTTGATGCGGATGTCAATCGCGCAAGTAATCGAGCAAGCAATAAACCACATTGTGGCGGTTATTGAAAGCGTCAGGCAGGCTATGGAATAGCCCTTGCGATCGACGCCGCCGATCCCCTGATGTCTTGAGCCCCATAGATGGTCCGGCCTACAATGGCATGCCACCTAGGGCCCATCGCCTCAGAGAGAGAGGAGATCTCGCCCCCCTGGGCGCCGATTCCAGGCAGATAGTAGGAAGGCGCTTGCACAGCCGCTTCGATTGCAGATCGCAGCCCCCGTGCTTGATCAGGCTTGTTGCCGGGCAGGACGAAGTCCCTTACCCCCTTGGAGCAGGCGATCTCTATGATACGCCTGATAGTGGAGGGGTCCCAGAAACCGCCACTCGAGCTCATAAAATCAGGTATGGTCATCATGGCTCCGACTATCGGGGTGACGCCTCGCCTGAGCAGCGCATCTATCCATGCCGACTCTGCGGATGGGCTCGAGAACGGAAATAGTATCGCATAGTCGATGCCTGCTTTGCTCATCACCTCGGCGAAGAGATCCCCGGTGTGCGGTACGTCCGTGCCGCCCTTCTGGTGATCATATATTATCGGCTTGTCGGTGCGACTTCTTATAGCTCTGACGACGCGCTTCAATCCGTGCTCGAGGCCTAGGGCGAAGCCCACCTTGTAGCCGCCTATTTTGGCAATGTCGCATGTCGATGAAACCAGTTTGTCGAGATCGCTCAGGGAGATGACGTCGCATGCCACTATGATGCTCCGCTCAAGCGCTATCTTGGATGGGCCGCATTTCATCGAATCTCCCCCCCATACTCTTCAAGGTAAGCACGAACGGAGCGGGCATCCCCCTCAGACGCCATCCCGAGGCAGAGTGCGGTCGAAAGGACCTCGTTTATAGTTACTATTGGCAGTACCCTGATTCCATACCTCTGCTCGAACTCCAGTGTCGCAACCACATCCGACTCACCGCGCTCCAGCCTGTCCACTGCGATCATTATGTAGGAGATGTCCACCTTTGCGACAGACCGGAGTACGTTGAGGGCATCCTCCTTAGTTTTGCCGGTCGTCATAACGTCATCGAGTATACCCACCCTATCGCCATCCCTGAGGGCGCTACCAACAATCGTCCCACCTTCGCCATGGTCCTTCGCCTCCTTCCGGTTGAATGAGAACCGGAGGTTTATACCGTGATCGCGGTGGAGTGCCACGGAGGTGGAGGCCACTATAGGTATCCCCTTGTAAGCGGGGCCAAATAGTATGTCAGTCTGCATGACCAGCCCAGCATCCACTATCGCCCTTGCGTAGAATGCGCCTAGTTCTGACAGGCGCGATCCGTCGCATATTGCCCCCAAGTTAACGAAGTAGGGGGAGCCCCTGCCGCTCTTTAGCTTGAAAGAGCCGAACTTGACGGCGCCGCTTCTGATGAGAAACTCGGAGAATTCGCGCTTAAGAGAAGCGCCCTTTTTCTTTCCATCGTCAGTGTTTCCGCCGCATCCTTCATAATTCGCATTCATTTCGTTGCACACCATCCAATCACTAGATATTCAGTATATCATCTCTGGAGGCTGACAGCCTTGCCGCTGGCGCCCCTCTTGAGCCGCCCAAAGTCTCTCCCGCTGAGAAGCTGCCTGTAGCTGAATACTGGACCATCGACACATGTGCGGTATCCGTCAAGGGAGCAGCTCCCGCATATCCCAATGCCGCACTTCGAGTGTCGCTCAACTATGCAGAATATTTTACACGGGTCGGTTACCCTAGACTCGATATCGGAAACTCTCACAAGCATGGCCTCAGGTCCACAGTTAAGGAATTCTGCGCCGCCGTGCCCCCTCAGGTCCATGATGTCGGTCACGAGGCACTTACTGCCCACTGAGCCGTCCTCCGTAGCGGTCCGGACGTCTGCCATGCTACACATCTCATGTAGGAGCGGTAGTTCGGTCTCGGAGCGCCCTCCTATGTAAGCGCAGAGAACGCCCTTACTGAAGCGCTTAAGAGAAAAGAATATTGGCGCCACGCCAGTCCCGCCCGCGACCAGTATGCAACGTGAAGTTGGCGAGTAAGAGTTTCCGTATGGACCCCTCACCATCACCTCAGAGCCCCCCTCCAGACTGCATAATGCGGAGCTGACCGGCCCGACAGCCTTGACCAGCAACATCGCGGGCGAGTCTAATGCCAGCGAGAATGGCTTCTCGCCCACGCCAGGAAGCCAGACGTTTACAAACTGCCCAGGCATTGAACGGATATTGCCGTCGAGGACGATCACACGCCCCTTCTCTGTCCCCCATGCTTCCTTGACCCTCATGCGCCGGTGTGTGATGGGAGGGGAGGGTCTTGGCGGTCCGCCTGAGACGAGGGAATCGAAGAAACGCCTCAGCTCCACCGTGGGAACCCCCCATAGAGCGGTCCCGACACCGAAGAGGACGGCTCCGGCACGCCTGAATGACTCAACGTCTCCGCGTGAGGAGATACCACCCATGCCGATTATCGGGCAGTGCACGCTGGACCTTACCTCAGCGACGCACTTCAGGGCGATGTCCTTTATAGCGCCACCTGAAAGCCCACCGAGGGCATTTGTCAGCAGCGCGTTCCCTGATGCGTCTGCAAACGCTAATGGACCCACGGTATTGACGGCTGTTATCCCATCCGCCCCCGCTTCGACCGCCTTCTTTGCAATCAAGCCGGCAAGCCCAACGGACGGCACGATCTTTGCGAATATGGGCATCCCTGTTGCGGCCCTCACCGCCCTGACGACCGATTCGACGAGGTCGGGTTTGGTTCCTATCGTCGCACCGTAGCCTGCAGCATGGGGGCATGAGAGGTTGAGTTCGATCCAGTCTGCATGCGGCGCGATCCTCGAGGCGACCTCTGCGAACTCCTCCTCTGTCCCGCCGAAGATCGATGCCATCACAACCTTGCCTTTCTTGCGTGCTGCGCCGAGCACCCCGAGCGAGGACATCTCCTCTGCGAACGACTCCACCCCCGGGTTTGAGAGCCCAACGGCGTTTATCAGAGAGCCCCCGATGCCGGCGAGAATGGGCTCCTTGTATCCTTCGCGCTCGAATCTGCCGATGCTCTTGGTCGTGATGACGCCGATCGATTCAGTCGACTCTGCTATACGTAGAATCTCGTCTGGGGTGGATGCAACGATGCCGGAAGGAATTACGAACTCGCCGTCAGGGAGGTCAAACCTCGTAGACTACACTCCTCCCTTTAGCCTTGCTGAATGACCCATCAACATAAGCAACCTCACCTAGCACCAGAGTGTGCCTCGGCCAGCCGACTATCGCCATACCCTCGTATGGGGTCCATCCGCATTTATAATGTAACCTCTCTGCCCTGACCTTCCGCTCCTCCCTCGGGTCGATGATAGCTATGTCAGCGTCGAATCCAGCAGCAAGCTCCCCCTTTCCGTATATGCCGAAGATTCTAGCAGCGTTCCTACTCGTCAGGGCCGCAAGCCGCTGCAGCGGCCAGCCCCACTTCAGAAAGGCATTGAACATGAGTGGCAGTGCGGTCTCAACGCCAGGGACCCCCGACGGCGATGCCTCAACGCCCATCCTCTTTGAAGCGGCGGTGTGCGGGGCGTGGTCTGATCCAATGCAGTCCACCTTCCCGCCTGCAAGCGCCGCCCAGAGGGAGGCACGGTCCTGCTCAGACCTCAGGGGCGGGTTGACCTTGGCGAATGAGCCCATGGTCTTCATCAGACCATCGTTGAGGAAGAGGTGGTGTGGCGTCGCCTCCCTGTAGAAGGGTGAGGCTAGGTCGGCCTCCTCGCCAGACGTGATGTGGCAGATGTATACCCTTCCTGGGGCGCCCCAAGCAAGGAGCTTCCTTATGGCGCTCAGCGCGGCCTCCTTCGGGCGCCTCGAGAGGTGGTCTCCGCTACCAGCGCATCCCCTTATGATATCCTCGTCTTCAGCGTGAACGGATACCAGTCTGGTGATCCCCAGCAACTCCTTCAGTGTGAGGTCGTCGTCTATAAGCAGGTCCCCAGTCGAACTGCCCATGAACACCTTGAGTGACGCCGCCAGCCGCTCCTCCCTCGATGGGGGATATCCAAGCCCTGCCCCAAAGATCTCGTTGGCATTTTCCCTCGTGGCGCCAAGGTGCAGACCGTAGTTGACGCATGGACCGGATGAAGTCTGTGCGTTTATCAGCTCGATCTTCTCGGAGAGGCGCAACACGGATGTTGCCGGCGGCTTGGTATTTGGCATGTCCAGCACGGTCGTGACGCCCCCAGCCAGCGCGGCCATTGAGCCGGACAGCCAGTCCTCTCCTTCC
This sequence comes from Candidatus Methanomethylicus oleisabuli, assembly GCA_001717025.1. Lineage (GTDB taxonomy): Archaea > Thermoproteota > Methanomethylicia > Methanomethylicales > Methanomethylicaceae > Methanomethylicus > Methanomethylicus oleisabuli. The sequence goes on from MAGU01000027.1 coordinate 20,397, forward strand.
ATTCCAGGTTGCCTGAAGTGGACATGGGGGTCTATCATCCCCGGCATTACGACCATGCCGTCGGCATCTATGAACGACTCGGCGTTAGGCTCGGTTGCAGTCACTGCGGCAATCTTGCCACCCTTCACCAAGATGTTGCCCCTGCGCGCCCCCTCGGAGAGCAACAGGGTGCCGTTCTTTATCAGCAACGACAAGCGCATCAGTCCTTCAGCTTCAGCTCTTCGCCTTTGGTCTCGTAGCCGCAGTAGGAGCACACCATTACTAGCGGTGACTTGCTGGCGATTAAGAACCTCGTCGGTACATTCTCCTTGTTGGTGATGCAATTAGTATTGGCGCAGAGAGCGACCTTCTCTACGCAGTCTGGGACCGCGACTTGCCGCTTATCGGTTATCACGGAGTCGCGTACGATGTTCACGGTGGCGTTCGGAGCCAGAAGCGCGATCTTGTTCAACTCCGGCTCGCCAAGGAACTTGCCCTCGACCTTTATCAAGTCCTTCCTGCCGAATTTCGTGCTCTTCAGGTTCTGCCCAATGATCACGACCGAGTCGCCCATTATCCCCAGCATCTGGGCTATCTTTACAGCCGTACCAGGAGGCAGGTGGTCAACGACCGTCCCGTTCTCAATCGGGCTGACGATGAGCTTCTTCTTCGACGCACTATCGATCAGCCCCGTCATTTGCATACCCCCATCACGAGCGCCAGCAGCGCTGCCCTGATAGGCACGCCGTTGCCAGCCTGCTGGAAGTAGTAGGCTCTCGGGTCGTCATCGGCATCCAGTGAGATCTCATCGACCCTAGGCAGGGGGTGCATAAGCCGCATCGTGGGCTTGGCGATGCTGAGCGTGGATTTGCTTATCCGGTAGAGCCCTTTGACCTTGTTGTACTCGTTCTCGTCAGGGAACCGCTCTTTCTGTATCCTGGTCATGTAGACTACATCCGCCTCAGCTACAGCATCCTCGATCCTAGAGTACTCCGAGTGCCGTATTCCGCGCCTGTCTAGGAATGAGGTTATGTGCGGCGGGATCTGCAGCATATCCGGCGCAACGAATGAAAGCTTGGTGCCGTACATCGAGAGCGCATAGGAGAGGGAGTGGACCGTCCGACCGTACTTCAGGTCTCCGATCAGCGCTACGTTCAGGGACTCGAGCCTGCCCTGCGTCATAAGCATGCTATATAGATCGAGCATGGTCTGAGTCGGGTGCTCGTTCTTGCCGTCCCCGCCGCTTATTATCGGCACCTTGGGCATCCCCCGGCGCGTGCGCATCGTCGTGATCTCTGCAGCCCACCTTGCCGAGCCATCGAACGGGTGTCGCAGAACTATTAGGTCAACATAATTTGCAACGGTCTCGATGGTATCTTTTAGGGTCTCCCCCTTCATCACAGAGGTCCCCTCTGTACCAGCGAACCAGACCGTGTCGGCGCCGAGAGCCTGGGCGGCGGTATCGAAGCTCATACGGGTCCTCGTGCTAGGCTCATAAAAGAGGAGCCCAACTCGCCGTCCCTTCAGGAGAGCCTGGTCGTAGCCGTTCTTCGAGAATTGGGTAGCTATTGAAAAGATCGTTTCCAGATCTTGCTTCGAGAAGTCCTTTATCGAGACTATGTCCCTATTAACAAAATTCATTTAGAGCGTCCCCTCTGATGGGGGGATGAACGATACGGGGTGACTTGCCAAGAACTGCGCCCATCAGCCCGTGTAATAATAACCCATCATCAAGTTGATAAAAAAGGTATATTTAAGGATTGTCGGTCGCAGAGGTGACGGTTGATGGCGCTGCACACATGGCCGCCGGAGAGTCTGGCTAGCGCTGGGATATTGCCTTGAAGAGGGGCAGCAGGATGATCCTGCGGTCTGTAATCGACTCGAGGGACTTCACCATGGCTTCTGCGAGCTCAAGGTTGGTAATCACCGGGACCCGGAACTCAATTGCCTTCCTCCTGATGGCATATCCATCCTCCAACTTCTGGCGCGGCCTGTCTCCATTTATCTGCGGAATGTTGAAGACCATGCTAATCTTACGCTCGGCAAGGTAGTCGAGTATATTCGGCCTTACGTTTTCGCTGACCTTCCGGAGGGTCTCGCACGCAAGACCGCTTGCAACTATGGCTCGTGCGGTCTTTTCAGTGGCGTAGAGCCTCATCCCCAATTGTGAGAGCTTGGCAGCAAGAGGGATTATCTTAGGCTTGTCCTTACCGATCGATAGCAGAACCGAGTCGCCAGGGGCTGGCGGCACGAGCCCTGTGGCCATCATCGATGCGATCAGAGCCTCCTCGAAGGTGTCTCCAAAGCAGGCCGACTCGCCCGTCGACTCCATCTCAACGCCGCCCACGGGGTCTGCCCCTTCAAGCGGCAAGAACGAGAACTGGGGGGACTTGACGCCGTACTTCTTTGGCATGCCCTCGCCGGCCTTGATCTTCCCACCCATCATAGCGGTCTCCGCCAGTGCCATCAGGTTGGCGCCTATAGATTTTGAGACGAAGGGCATGCTCCGGCTCGCGCGCAGGTTGCACTCAATGACGAATATCTTTCGGTCCTTCACCATGAACTGTATGTTGAACGGTCCCTTGATCTTCAGGGTGGATGCGATCCTCCTTGTGCTCTCCCTCAGCTGCTCCTTGGTGTGCTCATCGAGGCTGATGGACGGGAAGCACATTGTCGCATCGCCAGAGTGCCTTCCAGCATTCTCGATGTGCTCAAGTATCCCGCCGATGAACACATTTCTGCCATCGCATACGCCGTCCACGTCAACCTCCTTCGCGTTGGTCATAAACTTGGACATCACGACCGACCTGTCGCCAGAGGCGTTGTATGCAAGAGCCATACACTGGTTCAGGTGCACATCATCAAATGCCACGTTCATGGCGCTGCCCGACAGGACGTAGGATGGCCTCACAAGAACAGGGTAGCCAACAGCTCGAGCGAACTGCTTCGCCTCCTCGGTGCTCCCGACGCAGCGCCACTTGGGCTGCTCTATACCCAACGAGTCAAGTATGGCGCTGAACTTCGACCGGTCCTCGGCGCGGTCTATGTCCTCTACAGAGGTGCCCAGTATCCTGAGCCCGCCGCGCTCCAAGCTCGCAGCGATGTTATTTGGGGTCTGTCCCCCTACGGAGACAACCGCCCCAATCGGATGCTCCTTGTCGGCTATGTCGAGGACCCGCTCGGTGGTGATCTCCTCGAAGTAGAGCTTCCCGAAGACATCGAAGTCTGTAGAGACGGTCTCTGGATTGCAGTTGATCATGATGACCTCGCCTAGGTCTGACCTCAGCGCGAGCCCCATGTTGACGCAGCACCAGTCGAACTCGACGCTCGATCCGATGCGGTAGCACCCTGAGCCGAGGACTATCGCCTTCCTCTTAGGCTCAAAGTCGATATCGTCGGTAGAACCGCAGTACGTCATGTAAAGGTAGTTGGTTATTGCTGGCCATTCCGCCGCCAGCGTGTCTATCTGCTTCACGACAGGGGTAATGCCCATCGATTTCCTGAGCGCTCTCACGCCATCCTCGGTCATCCGCGTGAGGCTGGCGATCTTCCGGTCCGAGAAGCCCATCCGCTTTGCCCTGAGGAGCCCCTCCCTGTCAAGCGCGCCTTGGCTGATCTCCTCTTGGCAATGGATTATACCCTGAATCTTATACAGGAACCAACGGTCAATCGCTGTAAGCGAGTATATCTCGTCGATGCTGATCCCGACCTCGATCGCCTTGACGATGTGGAATAGCCTCATGTCTGTAGGGTTCCTCAGCGCCTCCCTAAGGGCGACGGGATCTGACACGAGCCCTTGGGTGTCGGTGAGTTCCCTCTTTATGTCCAGCATTCTCACCGCCTTCTGGAGAGCCTCCTCGAAGGTCCTTCCGATGGACATCACCTCCCCAACGGACTTCATCTGAGTCCCTATCCGCCTAGATGCCCTCCTGAACTTCTGGAGGTCCCAGCGCGGTATCTTCACGACGACATAGTCCAGTGCCGGTTCGTAACAGGCGGAGGTAGTTCCAGTGACCTTATTGACGAGGTCTGGGAGGGAGTACCCAAGAGCCAGCTTTGCCGCGATGTAAGCGATGGGGTACCCCGTTGCCTTCGATGCCAATGCGGAGCTCCTCGATAGGCGGGAGTTGACCTCGATGATAACAAAGTCGTCGCTATTCGGATCCATCGCGAACTGGATGTTGCATTCGCCGATTATCCCTAGGGCCCGGATCGCCTTGAAGGCGGTCATGCGGAGCAAGTGGTAGTCGCGACTGGTGAGCGTCTGGGATGGCGCAACGACTATGCTATCTCCGGTGTGGATCCCAAGCGGGTCAACATTCTCAACGTTGCAGACGATTGTGCAGTTGTCGCTCGAGTCCCTCATCACCTCATACTCGATCTCCTTCCAGCCTCCAAGATATGACTCGACCAGCACCTGGTGGATCCTGCTCTGGGCGAGTCCGCGCGCTACGACTGCGGCAAGCTCGGGCTCGTTCCTGGCAACGCCAGAGCCTGTGCCGCCAAGGGCGTATGCGACTCTGATCATGACTGGAAAGCCGATGGACTTGGCAACCTCCATCGCCTCCTCGACGCTGTTCGCCTTCCGGCTCTTTGGTATGGGCAGGCCATGCTTCTCCATGAGGTTTCTGAACATCTCCCTGTTGTCGCAGGCCTCTATGGAGTATATGCCCGTGCCGAGGATCTTCACGCCATACCTGTCCAAGATGCCGCGCTCGTGGAGCTCTATTCCGGCGTTCAGGGCGGTCTGCCCGCCGAAACCTAGGAGTATGCCATCCGGGCGCTCCTTCGCAATGACGCCTTCGATGAAGTCTGCGGTCACTGGTATGAAGTAGACCTTGTCAACGAACTTCTCATCGCTCTGGATTGTTGCGATGTTCGAGTTGACTAGAACGGTCTCTATCCCCTCCTCTCGGAGGGCCTTGATTGCCTGGGCGCCCGAGTAATCGAACTCCCCTGCCTCGCCTATCTTTATGGCGCCGCTACCAAGGACAAGGACCTTGTGTGGCAACGGAGGGGTCATTGCGAGAACCCCCTGACGAACTCGTCGAATAGGTACCCTGTCTCGCCTGGCCCCGGCCTCGCCTCTGGATGGAACTGGACCCCGAAGACAGGCTTGCTCGAGTGAGTTATGCCCTCGACTGTGCCATCGTTGGCGTTCTTAAATGAGATTGAAAAGCAGGTGCCTTCGAGGCTCTCGCCCTTTATTGCATAGCCATGGTTTTGGCTTGTGATGTAGCACCTGCCCGTCTTTGCATCGACGCAAGGCTGGTTCTGACCCCGGTGCCCATATGGCAGCTTGTAAGTATCCGCGCCTGCCGCGAGGGCTAAGATCTGGTTCCCGAGGCATATCCCCATGATCGGGAGACCCATCTCGAGCAACCCTTTCGTCGTCGCGATGGTGGGGGCGCACTCCTTCGGATCTCCCGGTCCGTTCGATATTACCACGCCATCAGGCCTGTAGGAGAGCACCTCGTCTAGACCGGCGTCGTAGGGCAGCCGAACGGCCCTTATAGACCTCTCTAGGACCCCGCGCAGTATGCCGTACTTTGTTCCGCAATCGATCATCACGACGGTCTTCTTGCCAGAGGCGTTGTAGACCGCCGGCGCTCTAATGGTAACGTTCTTGACGTGGCTGGTGCTTTCACGCGGTGAGCCGCCGGCCACACCCGTAGGCGGCGGGGGCGGAGCGCCCCGCCCTACTGTGAGGGTGCCGAGCATGGTTCCCTTGGTCCTGAGGCGCTTCGTGAGCGCGCGTGTATCGATCCCGCTTATGACGGGTATGCCCTGCTCCTTCAGCCATGATTCCAGATCGGTGGCGCACGTCCAGTGGCTCGGGTGGGGCTGGAGCTCATACACGGCATAGCCTGAGACCTGGACCCTCTCGGACTCGAAGTGGACAGGCAGCCCATATGAATCCCTGACGGTCATGGACGGGACGCCATAGCACCCGATCAGAGGGTAAGTCTGAACGAGGATCTGACCATTGTAAGAAGGGTCTGTGAGGGACTCGGGGTATCCAACCATACCGGTGTTAAACACGACCTCGCACGTGACCTCGGCTTGGGCGCCGTGCCCTTCGCCTTCGAAAGTCGTGCCGTCTTCGAGCACTAGATAAGCCTTAATTTTTTTCCACCAATGCAAAACTGCAGGGATCATATTTATTCGTTTTTATCATAAAAATTTAATTCTTCTATGTGAAAAATAAAACAGCCGTTATCATCCATGGTAAAAAAAGCGTCTATTTTGACAGTTCATCAGGCAACCATAATGAGTCTTTAAGGAGTCTTTGTCTCATTTCAGAGAGTCGGTTTTTATGCGTAGGAGGCTAAGATTACTTTTTCTAGCGCCCAATTATGCACGGTATAATTCAATATATTTATCAAAAATATTGAATCTTAAAATAAAGTGCCTAAATTTAAAGGAAAATTGATATATAAATTTGCGCATCTCCGCCATATATAGCATGACAGCCGCTCGCTGCCTAAGGAATGCCCGTGAAGGCAGGAATCAGGAGCCGCGTTATTATCTCAGGATATATCCCTATCAGCAGCGACACCGCGGCTAGCACGAGCAGGGGCACGAGCATCGTAAGCGGCGCCTCGCGAACGTTCTCGTGGTCGGGACGAGGCGGACCGAAGAATATGCGCATGACCGGCCAAAATGTGTAAACAGAAGTGAGAAAGGTCGCAAAGATCCCGAGAACGGCAACCGAGAGGGCTGCAACTGATCCCTGAATGCCTTGCTGGAATATGCCGACGAACATGATCCATTCAGAGGGGAAGCCGCTGAAGGGAGGTATCGCAGAGAGTATCATAGAGCCCACTATGCATAGCGTGGCAGTAACAGGCATCCGCTTTGCCAGCCCGCCCATCTGGCGCATGTCCCTCGCCCCAGTTCTGTATACCACGATGCCAGCAACTGAGAACAGTATTGCCTTGCCCAGCGAGTGGCTAATGAAGTAAAAGACTGCCCCGGTGGCGCCGAAGGCAGAGCAGCTAGCAAGACCGAGGAGCGAGTACGCTGTTTGACCTATCGTCGAGCAGGCGTATAGGCGCTTGATGTCGTCCTGTGCCAAGGTAAGGTAGGCGCCATAGACCATGGTCACGACCGCCCACACCATAAGGGGGAGGCTGAAGAGCTCGAATATGCTTGGGATCTGCTGGACGAAGATCCTTGCAATTAGGTAGTTCTCGATGCCGACGATGATGGCGAGAACGCCCGCAATGCACGAGGGGTGCTCTGCGTGAACCCAAGGCAGCCAGACGTGAAAGCCGAAGACTGCCAGCTTCACGAGCATGCCGAGAAGCATGAGCAGGGCGGACCACAGCGCGAGCGGGGTTCCAACGAGCGCAGGCAGGTCAGAGATCATGAAGCTCCCAGTCTGCGAGTATGCCAGAACAGACCCCAGAAGGAAGAGGGCTCCGGCAATAAAGCCCCACAAGAAGCACATCGTCGCGACCCTGTGACGGGTGACGTACCCGAAGTGATCCATTATGAAGTAAAGGGGGATAAGGAGTATGTCCAGAAAGATGTAGACCTCGATGAGGTTTGTTGCGAAGGCTATGCCGAGTAAGCCAGTCGAGAAGAGCATAAACAGCGAGTAATAGAAGGCGTTCAGCGAGTTGCTCTCCCTGTTGTATATGGCATGGATACGGTGATCCAAGTACTCTGTAGAGAATATCACAAGTGCATTGCATACGAGGTTCGCGATGAGGGCAACCGGCAGGCTGAGACCGTCTGCCGAGAATCCGAATTCTAGCGCGAACAACGCGTTGGTCCAGGCATAGGTTTCCACAACTGGTGCGGAACCGTTCCAAAGGTCAAACATCGCAGATGCGAGCAGGATGTTGGTATATGCAAGTATGGCACCGGAGACCCAAGCGACGCGCCTACCGAGCCTCCTGCCAAGCACTGCGATTAGGGGCATTGAGATCAACGGCAGCAACACCGCTTGTAGGAGCATGAATGGCATGTTCGTCTCACAGCACCCCTGCAAATATAGTGATCAAAAGAAGCGCAACAACCGTGGCCACAAAGTAGATGATGTTTACGGAGAGGATGCCAGTCTGGATGCGCCGCAGTCCACGGCTCGCTGCGCCGATAAGTGATGGGACCCCTACATTTATCGCCGCGTCCATAGCTCCCTCGATATGCTTCGCTATAGGGGACCGCATAGCGAGGGTCCATCCAACGAATACCTTGTTGCACACAGCGTCGATGTAGTACCTGTTCCAGAGAAGCCTGTGGATCGCCTGCAGAGACCGGTGCCGCGCAAGCAGGTCTTCCGCGCACCACTTGTGCTGGACATAGATCCTGTAGGCAGGCAGGGCGCCTATCGCAATCATGACCACTGAGCTGACTGAGAGGATGAGGCTGATAGGCAGACCCTGAGGGGCATGCGTAGGCACCAGGCTTGCTAACGGCAGCCCGAGCGTATCGATGAGGTAGGCATCAAATGTCTGCCTGATGGATCCGCCGAGCCAAGGCCCTACGCAGCTCAACAGTACGGTTAGCGCGGCAAGGACGCCACACGGTAGCAGCATCAGGGCCGGCACCGCCGAGTGCACATTATCACCATGACCTTTGGATTCTTGCTCGGTAGGGGAGGCGAATCTTGGGGCAACATAGCCTGCACCCGACGACCCGTTGCAGAACATCATCCCCAAGACGCGGATGACGGAGAAGATGGTTAAGATGACGCTGAGGGAGGCCACTGCGAATAGCACGTACTGCCCGCTCTCGAGGCAGGACATGAGGATGCCCTCCTTGCTCCAGAATCCCGAGAACGGCGGGGCTCCGGCAAGCGCTAGGCCCCCTATGACCATAAAGACAAGGACGCGACGCATGGACTTGCTGGAGAGCCGCATCTCGTTGACATATATGGAGCCTGAGACGTGGATCGCTATACCAGCGCATAGGAAGAGTGCGGCCTTGTATACGCCGTGGTTTATGAGGTGGAATACGCCGGAGTAGAGACCCTCGACCAGCGAGGATGGGCTGAGTCCGCTCACTCCAAGGGATAGCATCATGTATCCTATTGCGCTGATGGTTGAGTATGCTAAAACCTTCTTCAGTTCCAGTGCCACCATAGCCTGGGTCGCCCCCAGAAGTATCGTGATCGCGCCAGATATCGCGATGGCATAGAAGAAGATGAGCGCCTCGGAGAGGCGCGGAGTCATGACCCAGTATGCAAGGAAGAAGATAGGCAGGACCCTCGCGACGATGTACACGCCGGCCTTGACCATCGTGGCGGCGTGGATGAGCGCAGAGACTGGCGTCGGACCAGCCATGGCATCGGGTAGCCACTCCTGGAACGGGAACTGGGCGGATTTGGCGAGGGGACCTGCAACGAATAATAGACAGACGGCAGAGAGCAGCCCCGGCGTCTGGGCGATCTGTGCCACCCATGTGGAAGAGGTCTGATACAGCTCCATGAAGTTGAAGGTGCCGGAGTAGATGTAGATGATTATGATGCTTGCCAAGAGCGCCACATCGCCGAAGGTCGTCACTAGCAGCGCCTTAAGCCCGGCCCTTGAGGGCTTCTGGAATGCGTGCGGCGCTGGTCCGCCGATCCAGTGCTCCCTCTCGTCGTTGTAGTAGTAGCCAATCAGCCCATAGCTGCAGAGTCCTACCAGCTTCCACCCGATAAAGAAGAGGATGAAGTTGTCGGCCAGTATTAGAAGGAGCATGCCACCAACGAAGAGTGACATGAGGAACCAGTACCTTCCTGCTGACGGGTCGCCCTCGACGTACTTCACCGAGTAGACCATTATCAAGAAGCAGAGGAATGCTACGATGTTGACAATGATGATGCTTAGAGGATCCACAAGCATGCCCATTCCAACGCTGCCACCGCCCGGTAGCGAGAACCAGAACGCCTGTAGGTCGCTGTAACCTGGACCTGAGAGGGCAGGTAGCAGAGAGAGAGCCAGGACCATTGAGAGGAACGTGGAGGCGACCACAGGCAAACCCTTCGCCTTAGCAGAAGAGCCGCGCATGCCGAGGGGCACTAGCGAGGCAGCTATGGGCAGAAGCCAGCAGAGCCATGGCAAGACGCTGGAGTAGGGCAGCATTTACACTCCCCCCTGTGACAGCAGCGTCGTTAGACAGGCTGCAGATTGCCTCATGAGGTTCATGAGGGGATCCGGCCACAGACCGAAGATTATTATCATGCTGACCAGCGCACATATCGGCACAAGCATCACCCAAGGCGCCTCCCTTGCGCCCTCCACGGCAGCCGATTCCGCGGGACGGAACATAGCGCCTACAACCCGGAGGTAATAGGCTGCGGAGAGTACGCTGTTGACGATGACAGATATTCCAAGCCATGCCAGGTCAGACTGGAATGCTGCAGTCACTATGGTCAGTTCACTCATGAACCCGTTCAGGGGCGGCATGCCAATAAGGGCGAATAGTGAGATCGACAGCGCCGTCGCTGTTACAGGCATCCTACGCGCGATGCCATACATGTCGCTGAGCTGCCTGGTGCCGATCCGATATATCATAGCGCCTACGCAGAGGAAGGCTACGCCTTTCATCAATGCATGGTTGAATATGTGCATGAAGGTACCTGTCAGTGCCAGCTCCGTCCCAATCGAGAGGCCCGCAAGCATGTACCCCACGTGCCCAATGCTTGAGTAGGCGAGGAGCCGCTTGACGTCGCCCTGCAAAAGGGGCATGATATTGCCGACGAGCATCGTTACGACGCTTAGGACCGCGACCACGGAGAGCCACTGCGACTGGACAGGCAGGAAGGCGGTGAAGCAGAGCCTGCAGAGCGCGTAGATGCCCGCCTCGATCACAACGCCTGACAAGAGGGCCGAGATGGGCGATGGGGCGGCGGAGTGTGCATCCGGTAGCCATGTGTGGAGTGGCACAATAGCGGCCTTTACGCCAAATCCAACGAGCAAAATCATCGATGCGACGTAGAGCCACAAGCTCGGCTGGGAACGACCGAAAGCCAGCGCGAGCCCCTCAAAGCTGAGGGTTCCGCTCATGCCGTATACTAGGGATGTGCCTAGGAGTATTGTGGCAGATCCTGCGCCACTCATGACGAGGTACTTGAAGGCGGCCTCGATCGAGTCTCCACTACCCCTGCTGAAGGCGACTAGGACGTATGAGGAGATGCACATCATCTCCCAGAATACGAAGAGCGTGAATAGGTCACCTGAGAATACAACGCCGACCATCCCGCTGACCATCGAGAGGAGGAGGCAGTAGTAGATTGGCGATCCGCTCTCATTGGCCATGTAAGATACAGAGTAGACGGCGGCGGCCACGGCGAGCAGTAGGAATACCGCCGACATCCCAACCGCCAGCATGTCGACCCGCATATACGATGCGAAGGCGCCCACGGCGACTGCAGATGTGAATGCGCCTGCCGATGCCTCGAGGTAGACTTCATAGACAGAGACTGCTGAGGCAGCTAGGGCGGCGACTGAGTAGGCGCCACTTATCGAGCTCCGATTCAGCCTCGCTGCGATCAAACCAACAAGAGGTGACAGACCGGTGAAGATGAGCAGGAGGTCGAGGGGTAGCGCGAACATGCATGGCAGCTCCTTATCCCCTCAGGCGCCTCAACTCCCGGACGTCCAATGTGCCGTAATGCCGGTAGGCGAAGACGACAAGTGTTATGGCCACTGCGCTCATGGCGGCGGATAGCCCTATCGAGACGACCACTATGGAATGGGCGAGCGGGTCTACGAATCCTGGCACGCCCGCAGCGAGCGAGATGAAGCTCAGGTTAGCAGCATTGATCATAATCTCTAGACCGAAGATCATCCTCAGCATATTCCGCTTGGTTGCTAGGCAGTATATTCCGACCGCCCAGAGGGCAAAGACAAAGGCTAGAAGGTATGGGGCGTCCATTCTCACTCACTCAGCCTCATTATCGCTTCGGAGCATGGCGAGGCAGGCTATCGCTGCAGCGAAGATCGCGAATGCCTGCGCGATGACGTCTAGTCCCCTGTATGTCCACATGAACCGGCTCGCCTCTGGCCCCAAATCAGCGGAGTCGGGTAGGAGCCTGCCGGAGACGTCACCGTAGCCGAAGACCTGGAATGGATGCTGGACTGCCAGCGCAACCAGCGAGACGGCTAACATCGCGGCGAGTACTCCGCCGGCTATGGTGATCCAATCCGAGCGCATATCATTTGAGACTCTCCTTCATCTTTGTCAAGGTGATCGCCGCTAGGAAGATCGTGACCACCGCCCCAGCGTAGACGAGCAGCTGAAATACGGCAACATAAGGCGCGTTCAGCAACCAGTACATGGCGGCGATGGTGATGCACATTCCGCAGAATGACATTATGGCGTAGAGCAGATTCTTCAACTCGACGGCAGATAACGCCAGCAACAAGGTAACGACCATCAATATGAAGAATAGGAGGTCGTATTGCATGACGCTGCGCCGCCAAGCGTTATTATTTTATTGATAAAAAATGATTTATATAAGATACTAATAAAAGCTTCCATCGGGTACTCGCCGATGATTGCGGCAGGGGCTTTTCCGTTAATCGCTGGTTTTTCGCTCGCCCTGTTGGTCGTGCTCACCATATACATCATCGGGAAGAGGATCGCCCCGAAGGGAAGCGGAGCAGGAGGTGCGAAGACGGACCCCTATGCTTGCGGCGAGGACATGCCGGCGGAGGAGACGCAGATGAACCTCGAGAGGTTTCTGATCTTCGCTCTCTTCTTCCTAGTGTTCGACGTTACGGCGTTCATGATGGCGACGTCTTATTTCACACTCGGGGTATTGCCCATCATCTATGTTTCAGTCATCATAGTTGGGGTAGCAGCTCTGATCCTCTCTAGGGGGAAGGCATAGATGGTGGTCAACTGGGCACGTTCTGGGTCGCCTTGGTTGATCCACTTCAACACGGGAGGATGCAACGGCTGCGACATCGAGTTCGTCGCGGCGGTCACCCCCGTCTACGATGTTGAGCGCTTCGGCATAAAGCTGCAGGGCAGCCCGAGGCATGCCGACATACTCGCCGCGACGGGGCCGGTGACCTCCCAGATAGCTCAGAGCCTGAGGAGGGTCTACGATCAGATGCCATCGCCGAAGTTCGTAGTCGCACTCGGAACATGCGCCGTAAGCGGGGCGCCCTTCAGGAACTGCTACAGCATCCAAGGCGGCATCGATTCGGTCATCCCGGTGGATGTGTATGTGCCCGGATGCCCGCCGAGGCCTGAGGCGATGATCGACGGGATCGCGAAGCTGCTGCAGAGGATCAGGGGTGCCAAAAAGTGATGGATGCGACAGAGGCGGTTAGGCTGATGTGTGAGCGGCTAGGGGAAGGCGTCCTCGACGCAAGGGCGCCTAGACCCAGAAGGGCATTCGTCAGGGTGAGAAGGGAGTCGTTCGGCGAGGCGATCAAACACGCTGTACTCGAGCTCGGCTTCTCTCACCTGATGGCGATCACGGCGGCGGATGCAGGCGAGGAGTTGGAGGCGCTGTACCACCTCGTATGCATGGACGCGACGGTGCTTACGATTTCTGTAAGGGTGCCTAAGGGCGATGCGGTGCTACCGGACATGTCTGAGGTTCTGCAGAACGCGGCGATTTATGAGCGTGAGGCCCGCGAGATGATGGGGATCGGCTTCGATGGTTTGAGGGATGAGGCTCACCTTGTTCTGCCCAGGGGGTGGCCGAGCGATGTGCATCCGCTCAGAAAGGACCGGACCTACGATGATCTGGCGAAGATAAAGCTCGAGCTGGAGAGGGTGTGACACAAATGGGCTATGCGTCGACCGTCAAGATGCCTTTCGGACCCCAACATCCCGCTCTCAAGGAGCCGGAGCACTTCCTCTTTGAGCTTGACGGCGATACGGTAGTGGGGGTCACGCCACGCATCGGATACGTCCACCGCGGAATCGAGAAGGCGCTCGAGCTCAGCACCTACGGCCACGGGCTCTACCTTGCGGAGAGGATATGCGGCATATGCACGGTTGCGCACACGTGCTGCTACACCCAGGCGATAGAGGAGCTCATGGGTATAGAAGTGCCTCCAAGGGCAAAGTACATACGGACGATCATGTCTGAGCTGGAGAGGCTCCACAGCCATTCGCTCTGGGTCGGGCTTGTGGCGCACGAGGCAGGCTTCGACACACTATTCATGTATGCATGGCGTGACAGGGAGGCAATACTCAGCCTATTCCAAGAGATCACGGGTGGGCGCGTCCTCCATGCAATAAACACTCTGGGTGGCGTCCGCAGGGACATATCGCCTGAGTTGGCAGACAAGATCCGTTGCACCATGGAGTACTTCGAGGGAAGGGTGAAGGATTACCGGCGGATCATAAGGACAGAGCCAACGTTCCTAAAGAGGACGCGTGACGTCGGGGTGCTGAAACCATCGGATGCCGCCAAGCTTGACGCTGTTGGGCCTACGCTCAGGGGGAGCGGCATCAAGGAGGACGTGAGACGCGATGATCCGTACATAGCGTACGACGAGATGCCGTTCAACGTCATATCCTCGGACGGCTGCGATGTCTTCGCCAGAACCGAGGTGAGGGTGGAGGAGATGATGGAGAGCATCGGCATAATCCGCTATGCATTGGACCGCATGCCGGCTGGGGTGTTTAGGGTCCGCGCCCCCAGGAACGCGCCGGCTGGGGAGTGCGTCTCGAGGGTAGAGGCGCCGAGGGGGGAGGACATGCATTTCGCGCGGTCGGACGGGACCGCCAAGCCGGAGAGGTACAAGGTGAGGGCCCCAACGCTCGCGAATATCCCGGCGCTGTGCAGGATGCTCGTCGGGATACACGTAGCAGACATACCGATAATACTTGCGGGGATAGACCCCTGCTTCTCCTGCATGGATAGGATGGTCGTAGTCAGGGGTGGCCGCGCCAGTGGAACTTTGCAGTCAAAAAGGGATGTATAATGGTCACCTACGAGGTACTCCAGCTCATAGTCTTCCCGGGCGCCCTCTTCGCCATATGCCTGGCATTTCTCTATGAGTGGGTTGACCGGAAGCTCTTCGCGCGGGTTCAAGGCAGATACGGGCCTCTCTATACGGGACCGGCTGGAATCATGCAACCAGTGGCGGACTTCTTGAAGCTCCTCTCGAAGGAGGACATAGTGCCGAGGGCATGCGACGCCAACCTATTCTTCGCCGTGCCAGTAATGTACGCGACGCTCCCACTGGCCACGCTCTTCATGATGCCCATCGCCGCCCCCGAGGCGCTGATCGCCTTCGACGGCGACCTGATATTCATCCTTTTTGCGTTCGGAATGATGACGCTAATCATATTCTTAGCCGGATGGTCCTCGGCGAGCAGGTTCTCGGCGATAGGGAGCGTCCGCTCAGCTCTACAGATGCTCAGCTACGAGATCCCGCTTGGGCTTGTGCTCGTCTGCCCGGCAATAGCCGCCAAGAGCCTCTCCGTCAGCGGGATTGTGCAGTGGCAGGCGGCGAATGCCACGCTAGGGGCAGCACTCCAGCCCATCGGACTGGCAGTGACGATGGTCTGCCTCCTCGCGGAGCTTGAACTGGTCCCGTTCGACATACCAGAGGCAGAGACAGAGATAGTCGCAGGGTGGAGGACGGAGTTCACCGGCTGGAGGCTCGCGCTCTTCCGACTTGGGAGGGACCTGGAGGTCCTCCTGGTCGCCGCGCTTGTGGCGTCGCTCTACCTTGGGGGCGCCCAGCCGCTGTGGCTTATTCCGGCTACAGCAATGTTCGTTGTGAAGACGGCGGCGGTCGTCATGGTCTTCTCGTTCGTGAGGGCGCTCTTCGCGAGGCTCAGGATAGATCAGATGATATCTGGGATGTGGAAGTATCTGCTGCCCATAGCGGCGTTGCAGGTAGTGCTGGTTCAGATTGGAGTGGGGGTCTGACGGCGTGAGCATAGCGGGTGAGGCGCTGAAGCAACTCAGACGTAGACCGTGCACGATCAGGTACCCAGTAGAGAAGGCGAAGGTGCCGAATGGGTTCAGGGGCATGCCGGTCTGGGACATGCAGAAGTGCATACTGTGCGTGCTCTGCCAGAATGCCTGCCCGCCGGGGGCGATAAGGCTGATAGGCAAGGGCCCAGATGCCGAGATAGAGTACTTATTGGACAGGTGCATCTTCTGCGAGGAGTGCGCCGAGGTCTGCCCCAAGCGGGCGATCGCTATGAGCCATCGGTTCGAGCTGGCCGGATTCGACAGGTCGAAGATGGCATTCAGGTTCAGGAAGGATAGGCAGGTGCAGGGGCAGCATGATGCGCCAAAGACCTCCGATTCAACCGGTAAAGGGTGAATTGGGGTTGCTTTAGCGGGCAGGATTACCTCCGACAGGAGTGGGCGGCACTGCCATGAATGGCAGGGCTTCCTGCTAGTGGACTCCCAATGGTTCTGGAGACCCACTCTGCTGGCGCTGGTAATCGACCTTCACCCCTCTGAGGCTTGCCCGCCCCGTTCCTGCAACGCAAGGTTGTAGATGAGCCGGCACTTCTCCGACGCCTCCCCACAACACATTTTCCTGCTCAGGTGTTGGATAGAGTTTGACCATGGATCAGCCGCATTGATGCGCCCCCTTCTCCTTTACCTGATTCTAAGCATATGCATTCAGTACATCGTGCTGACCTGACCATAGTCGCGGTGACTGCAGTCGCCCTGCCGTTAACGGTATTGCATAGGGTTGGGCGAAGACACGCCGGCAACGCCAGCAGGCATTGCGGATCGCATAGATAGGAAGGATGCGTGCGTTTGGAGGCATTTTAGTCTGTTGAGGCTGCAGCGGCGATCGCCTACAATCCTGCATGGTACGCGTCCGATCCAAGAGGTTAGAGCGGAGCGCATCAGGGGGCCACTAAAGCCAAGGAGCAAATCCGTTTCTGGATGCGCGGGGAGCAGCTACTGACGCTGCAGAAGCGGCTCAGGCTCGGACAGCAACAGGATGCGATTAGACCACGCCGCCGAGGAGCCTCTTTACCGGAGGCTTGAGAAAATCCTTGAGGCTGTTGAGGATCTTTGTGCCTTTTTCTGTCAGACTGTAATGCTTTATGTTCCTGCGACCATGTATGGTCCACTTGCCCACGATCAGACCTTCGTTCTCTAGGCTGTATAGCATGGGGTAGATCACGCCTGTGTGGTAACTTAGGCCGGTTATTGTCTGAACTTCTTTCATTACCAGATACCCGGATCGGGGTCTGTCGTTCAATATTGAGAGGATGAGCATGCGCGTCAAACCGTTGGCAGTGGATCGGATGATCTTTTCGGAGCGCATTTACTGACCTCCATGCTTTCACTCCTAAATACTTTGAAAATGAAAATATTTATATCTTTCACATAGGAATCATGATGGGGTGAAGGGTTTGGTTCTCGACAAGAAGGTGATTCTCACTGCAGACAGGACGGTGATGAGCAACTACGGCAACAGTTTGTTTTATGGGTTCCTATCGACGGCGCCAAAGAAGAGCTTCAAGATACTCTCGGTCGATCGCATGATGAGGACGATCATTAAGAGAGTCCCTACAGATGACGAGGGTAGGGCAAAGATAGCACCCCAAGGGCTCCGCAGGCTCGAGTCTGCGTTGGTCGGCTCGGGCGTGCTCGGCGCGGACGAGGTAGCGGTGGCGCCCCCAGAGAATTTAGGCAGGATGGTATCGGGCGCGACGAAGGTGGTAGGGATCACAGTCATAGACCCGCTAGGAAGGGGGCCGTCCTCGAGCACGTTTGGCGGCGAATACGGAATAATACACGAAGAGACGATCAACTCGCTGCAGTTCAGAAACTTGATGGAATCAGAGGTCTTGCGAAGAGCCAGGGAGAATGGTGCAAAGGTGATAGTAGGCGGGCCCGGGGCGTGGCAGCTTGGCAGCAGAGAGATGGAGCGCTTCGGCATAGACGTGTTGGTTGATGGGGAGGCGGAGCTGCTCTTCCCAGAGGTGATCGAATCGGCGTTGGATGGGAGGCTGCAGACGCCAGCCATCATAAAAACGGACTATAAGATGGTCCCCGAGGCACAGCAGATACCCCCCTTGATGGGAGGGACCATCGGAGGGGTAGTGGAGATATCCAGAGGGTGCGGAAGGGGCTGCAGGTTCTGCATGCCTACCATGCGAAAGATCAGACACAGATCGATCGAGGAGATAATTGCCGACATAAAGACAAACATCGCATTTGGCCAGAGAGACATCTGCCTACATGCGGAAGACGTCCTAAGATATGGCTCGTTCCGCATAGAGGTCGAACCAGACAAGGTCATCCCCCTCTTCAAGGCGGTCAAGGAGGTGCCAGGCGTCGATATGTTGAGCGTCAGCCACACGGCACTCTCGTCCATAGCGTCCAGCCCGCAGACGGTCAGCAAGATCTCGGAGGTCCTTGAGCTCGACAGGAAATGTTGGATGGGATTCCAGACCGGGATAGAGACAGGGAGCCCAAAGATCATACAGAACCTAATGAGCTTGAAGCCTGCGCCATTCAAGCCTTCGGAATGGCCACAGGTAGTGGAGAACGCCTTTGCGATATGCGCCAATAACAACTGGGTGCCTGCGGCTACTTTAATGGTCAACTTGCCGGGGGAGACCGAGAGCGACGTGATCCAGACCACAGAAGTCGTGGAAAGCCTATATGGTTACAAGAGCTTGATCGTCCCATTGCTCTACGTCCCGTTCGGGAATGACGAGACGAAGCCAATGCGCATGATAGAGGATGCGAAGTACTACCACTTCGAGCTTTACAAGGCCATATGGAGGCATGACATGCATTGGCTGAAGGATCTGGCGGCGGATTACAGCAGGACTAACGACGCCATCACAAAGATGGCAATCGGTGCCATTGTGAGGTTTGTGAACACTATTGCGGATTGGAGAGTAAAGGCGTATCTCAACGAGCAGATAGAGAGGCTGAGGCCCAAGGAGGATAGAGCTGAAGATGCCACCCACCCTGCTATTGAGGCTTAGCCAGGCCCGTAAACAGACGAGCGCTCGGCAAAAAGAAGGCGTTATATTTAGGAACAGCCGAATGTAGCAGAGGACCATAGTCCAAGCCGAAGGGGCCGTAGTCTAGCTTGGTCTAGGATGCATGCCTGGGGCGCATGTGATCTCGGGTTCAAATCCCGACGGCCCCATCCTAGAGATCTTTATTAGAAATCTTTTTGCCTTATCTTCAAATATGCTTAAAGCCTGTTTTCAGGCAGGCGCGAAACATGCTATGCGTTGCATTTGGTGAGATGCTCGTCTAGTTTGGCGGCTTCCTCGATGAACAAACGCCTCGCGGCTCTTGCGTATTTGTTCTCCTTTTGGATCATCTCAATCGTCTCGATGTTCCGCTCAATCTGACCTATTGTATGCATGGTCTTCATCACGCTGTGCGTCAGGAACGGCTCGAGGTCTTCCTTCCTCCCGTAGCCCTCCCGCGCCATCGCGTTCTTTATCGAGAGCAGGGCAAAGTGATGGATCACCTGAACGACCGCCATCACCCGGTCGTGCTCCTCGGCGCTGGCCTCCTTCACCCGCATCCCCGCGCATGTGAGCAAAGCATTAAGGGGGGACAGCCACGGTCCTGGGCGTACAGGCACGACGACGGTATTCTTCACCTTCACGCCCGGCGACGAGAAGAGCGGGTGTATGCTGATAAAGAAGATTCGGTCCGGCAGCAACCTGCATATGTCCTCGACGACCCCGCACTTCACCGACGAGACGTCTACAAGGAGGGATCCGGGCTTCATGAGGCGGGCTGCCTCCATTGAGGACGGGAGCATCGCGTCTGTCGGCACCGTGAGGACGACCACGTCCATCCCCGGGAGGGCGGCAGACGTGCCGCCATTTACGCCCATCCTGCGGGCGACGGCGGCAGCCCTGCAGGCATCCCTGCTCATGATGGTAAGGTCGCAGGAGCCCTTCAGGAGCGCCGCCATGCACCGCCCCATCCGGCCGGTCCCCACTACAGCAACTTTGAGTAGCTCCCCAGCACCCGCAGAAATCTTGTCTTCCCCCTCATGTCCTTCAGCACCTGCGCTACGTTCTCATCGCTAATGCTGCCCTCGAAGTCGATATAGAAGTAGTACTCCCAACTCCGCGACGGCATTGGCCGAGAGAGGACCATCGTGACGTTTACGTTCCTCTTGGCGAAGATGTCCAGTATCCCGGCGAGTGACCCTGGGACGTGCTCCAGCGCGAATATGGCAGACGTCTTGACGCCGGTCTCCGGCGGGTCGCATTTGCGGATAGTGGCGAATCGGGTGTAGTTGTTAGGCGTGTCCTCGATGCCAGCCTCATAGATCTTGAGACCGTTCAGCTCTGCTGCGGCCTTGCTGGCTATTGCTGCGCCCTTTATGTCCCGGAGCACATGCTCAGCGGCCCTCGCGGTCGACTCGGTCACGACGATGTCCTTGTCGCTGAGGTACTTCGTTATGTATCCGTCGCACTGCGCCAGCGCCTGCGGGTGCGAGTAGATGCGCTCGATCGACGAGAGGGAATCCACCTGCGGGTTCACGATCAGGTTCTGCGTTATCCTGAGCTGAATCTCACCGGTTATAGCCAGAGGGTAGTCGATGAAGCAGTCGAGGGTCTCATTCACGGCACCCTCTATAGAGTTCTCAAGAGGAACGACGCCAACGTCGCACCTGCCGATGTCTACCTCTATGAAGATCTTTTTTATCCGCCTGCACGGTGAGAAGCGCGATGCGGCGCCGAAGACCTGAACGGCGGCCTCGTGCGAGAAGCTGCCCGCGGGCCCCAAGTAAGCGATGGAGGTCGGCAACTGCATGTTCCTGCACATTGATATGATCTCCCTGTAGACCGCCCTGACCCCCTCCGGCGGGGCTTCATCGGCGGCGGAGGTCACCCTCTCCAGGACCTGGCCCTCCCTGTTCATGTCCAGGACGTCCATGTTGAGGGCGGACTTTATCTTCCCTAGCTCCTTGCAGGTTGCGGCCCTCTCGTTGAGCAACTTTACGATCTCTTCATCGATCTTGTTTATCTTGTTCCTTGCTCCATCAAGGTCCAAACCCTTTTCTGCCATTTTGGCTCCCCCTTCTTTATCATCTCTCTTCGCTTATCTTCTATGCTACTCCGTCCATCCTCTTAGCTCATTCCATTCGTCCCAGCCATGATCTAGATGCTTTCGATCTTGTGTGCGCTCATAAGCATGTCCGCGACGCCAACCGAGACGACTGCCTCGACGACCGGAACTGCCCTCACCGCCACGCATGGATCGTGCCTGCCACCTACACGGATGGTCGTCTCCTCCATCCTTGACAGGTCGACGCTCCGCTGCTCCTTCCCTATCGACGGCGTCGGCTTGAATGCGACTCTGAGGACTACGGGCATGCCGTTCGTTATCCCGCCCAGAATCCCCCCAGAGTTGTTTGTCCGCGTGACGACCCGACCGCCATCGATTGCAAACTCGTCATTAGCCTCGGATCCGCGCATAGCAGACATTGGGAACCCCCCACCGAACTCGACCCCCTTCACCGCGGGGATGCTGAAGACGGCGTGCGACAGCACGCTCTCCACCGAGTCGAATATGGGATCGCCTATCCCGACTGGCAGTCCGAAGATCCTGCACTCGACTATCCCACCGATCGAGTCGCCGTCAGCTCTTACCTCTTCTATCGCCTTGAGCATCATCTCCGATGCACGCCTGTCGGCGCACCAGATGGGGCTCTCTGCAGCCATGGCATCTAGCCCGTCATCAGGCACATCGCCAGCCTTGACCGCACCTGCCTGGACCAGGTGAGCGACCGCCCTGACGCCGCTCCTCGAGAGGAGCTTCTTCGCGACCGCTCCCCCCATGACCATGCCAGCGGTTATCCTGCCGGAGAAGAATCCGCCGCCCCTCCAGTCACTGAACCCTCCGTACTTGACGTGGGCAGTATAGTCCGCGTGGCTTGGGCGGGGCACGCCCCGGTTCTTTGCGTACCACGAGGAGTCGGTGTCCTCGTTGCGTATGATCGCCATTATCGGACCGCCGTTCGTCCGGCCGTCCGTAACACCGCTCTCAACGACGACGATGTCCCTCTCTGCCCTCGTGCTTGCAGCGGCCCTACCAGGTCGGCGGCGATCCAGCTCGCGCTGTATGTCGCCTGCGCCAAGCTCGATGCCAGCAGGGCATCCCTCGACTACCGCCCCGACGCATCGCCCGTGCGACTCGCCGAAGACGGTCATCCTGAACGACCTTCCTATTCCAAAGCTCATCATATCCACTCCACAATGGCACCCATCCCAGCCAGATCCTCGAAGAATGATGGGTAGCTCTTAGAGACGCACTCTGCATTCCTTATGACCGTCACCCCATCGGAGGCAAGGGCCAAGACGGAGCATGCCATGGCAATTCGGTGGTCGCCGCTCGGATCTATCACAGCCCCCCTTGTCGCACCTGCACCGCGGATGGCCATCCAGTCGTCACCAGTCTTAATGTCGGCGCCCATCCTGATGAGCGTTTCTGCAGTCGTTGCGATCCTGTCGCTCTCCTTATACCTCAGACGCCGTATCCCTGTTATCCTCGTCTCGCCCTCAGCCTTCGTGGCGACGGCCGCGAGGACGGGCACCAAGTCTGGGGTCTGCACCGCAACTATCTCGATCCCCCTCATAGCCGACTTCGCAGCGGTGACGGAGCGACCCGTGCAGGAGACCGAGGCGCCCATCTTGAGGAGAAGATCCACGATGACGCGGTCCCCCTGCAACGAGGGCAGCCGGATTCCGCTCACCTCCACCTCGCCGCACATTGCTCCTGCCGCAAGCATGAATGCCGCCGAGGAGAAGTCCCCCTCGACAGGGAAGGCGGCAGGGCGGAGCGCCTGACGCTTCGGCACCATGAACCTCCCCGTGGTCTGGTCGAAATCGACCTTGGCACCGAACCTCTGCAGAACATCGACCGTCATATCGACATAGTGCCTAGACTCGAGGGGGGTGCTAAGGCAGATGACAGTGTCGTTCCTCGCGAAGGTGCCGAGCATGAGCAGGGCAGAGATGAACTGCGAGCTGACGTCACCGCTTATGCTCGTGCTGCCCCCCTCAGCCCCGCCCCCCAGCACAACGACTGGCGGGAGGCCGTTCCCCCCCTTTGAGAGGCACCTCGCGCCTAGGCG
>MAGU01000028.1 GCA_001717025.1 Candidatus Methanomethylicus oleisabuli
TCGAATGGCACCGCGTGTTCGCTGAGCCTCTGCCCCTCGTCAAACGCAAAGAGCGTCACCGTCCCGGCGTCTTCGTCTATAAGCGTCCGGCTTACTATTGCCGCCTTCTGATAATCTACGAGCCCGCCCATGTTTGCGGCGCCCTCGACCTTGTCAGCCTTCATCTGTTTCATATTATCCAACTTTGGAACACCAAGTACCTCTTCCTTACTAGAAATAAATACCTTGAGTAAAAAAAGGGGGCTTTGGCACTCGCTTCCTTCAGGTCTTGTCTGCCTTTATCAGCTGGATGAACGCGTCGACCGTCACTGCCGGCATGGAGAGTACCTTTATCGTGCCGCGCGATCCAAACTCCGCTGAAATCCTATACACTGCGTCGTTATTCGGGGCTTCGACGATATTGACGAAGTCGTATGGGCCAAGGGTTGCGAATTGGTAAAGGATCTTTACTCCAAGATCCTCGATCTCTTGGTTAACTTCTTTTATGCGCTCTGGTTTTCTCTTTACCGTTTCTCTACCTTCAGAAGTCAGGTTTGACAAAAGCACATAATAGGGCAAAAACACCCACCGGTAACAACTACCCTATTCCCCCTCTTAGCGTTATCCCTTGCTCAATTCACGCACTCACATCGCGTAGGCTTCGACTAGGTCCCTTGCCGTGATTATGCCTTTCATTTCGCACCCTTCCAAAACTGGGAGCCTCCTGACATGCTTCTCCGACATCAGCTTTGCCGACCTGTGGACACTCCAATCCGGTCTAGTCGTAACCAGAGGCGACGATGTATAGCTCCCAATCGGATCCTCGAGCCCCCCTCCCATGTATATTACCTTTGTGAGCAGGTCCCTCTCCGTGAAGATCCCCCAACGATTATCCGCCATGTCCACTATGACCGATCCGATCCTCTCCTTACCCATGATCTTGGCGATGTCTATGACCTTCTCATCTGGGCTGGCATGCCTTACATCCTTCGTCATGAAGTCCTTTACGAGCGTCGAGGTCTCAGGCGCCTCCGGCAGCGACCTGATAAGGTCAGATGCCGTTACAACGCCGTGCAGATGCCTGCCCTCCATGACGACAAGCCTTCCCTTCTGTTTAATCATCATCTTCGCCGCCTCTTTAATCGAAGCATATGGTCTAATAACGATCAGCCTTGGTGAGGCGACCTCTTTAACCAACACTTTCTTTGGATCCTTGTTAGATGCTATGACTCGCGTCAGCAGGTCCCTCTCCGTTACTATCCCTGAAGGCCTCTCGTCGCCGAGTAGCAGAAGGCTTCCTATCCTCCGCTCACCCATCATCCTCGCAGCGTCCATCATCGTCGCGTTCGGATCAATAAAAACCGGGTCCCCGCTCATTATGTCAAAGACATGCCTGCTCTTTCTATATTCTTCATAAGCAACATCGATAACGCTTGGGAATTCTTCCCTTAGCGCCTTGGGCATACTTGCCTTACCCCCACTATATCTCTTGCTATTCTGGGTAATAAAAAAATCCCAACAAGGATTTATGGAAGCGTAAAACGAGCAACTAAAAGATTACGCGACTGAAAGGCGCATATGCCCGCAACTGATTTGGGGATTTAAAACAGGGGCGGTGCATACAAATAAAATACCTATGCTTGAGATATACTGTTGGGGGGTCGAGTTGAAGGTTCCACTTGAGACGATAGAGCGCGACCTTCGCGATATGGCACTAAAGAGCGGCGCATGTGCCTTCGTTAAGATACACCCATCAAGGATCATAACTGCGCAATGGGTCAGGCTCAAGTGCCAATATGGATGCAAGAACTATGGAACAAGGCTTACCTGCCCCCCATACAGCCCAACGCCTGATGAGACACGAAGGGTTCTCGACGAGTACTCCATCGCATACCTCCTTAAGTACGAGGGTTTCCTTGGCTTTGACAGCTACCCGCCAAAGAACCTGAAGGCAAGCATACGCGATCTAAGCTTGCATGTATGCGACACGGTAACCGCAATGGAGCGACACGCCTACCTCTCTGGATACCATAAGGCATTCTCCTATGGTGCACACAGGTGTTCTAGGTGCCAAGACTGTGCTATTACTGCAGCCCCGCGTTCTAGAACTTGCAACTTTGCTAAAGTCGCTAGGCCTTCACTGGAGGCTGCAGGGATCGATGTATTCGGGACCGTGGAGCTTGCGGGGCTACCGATTGACATATCTCCCACAAAAGCCGTCGACTGCCCCGAAAGGTTGCCCACTTTCACGTTGCTGCTCCTCGAATAGTGCCCGCATTAAATTGCCGCTCACAAATACCCGTTGGGGGCTCCGCTACTCCCCTCTATAGGACTTTATTGATGACCTGACGACCCACGGAATCACCACGACGGACGACACTATCTCCGGTATGGCGGCACCCGGAACCACCATCCCTTGGAAGA
>MAGU01000029.1 GCA_001717025.1 Candidatus Methanomethylicus oleisabuli
CTGAGATGAGATCGCTTGATAAATAGACGGTATAAATGCCAAGGGAATATAGAACAATAGAAAAAGCGAGAACGCGGAGCAAAGAAAAGAGAGGTGAAGGGAAGGCCGGCTGTAATGCCTCCCCAGCCTTCGCCTCAGGCGATCTCAGCGAACCTGCTGTAGCCCTCTCTCTCCTTTCTGCTCGGCAGCACCTTCTTGAGCGCCTCCTCGAAGTGTCGCCCCTCGATCCTGTACTTCTTTATCTCCTCGTCCTCCTGGGGCTTTCCGGCCAGGACGTACTCTCTTATCGCCAGCATCACCGCCTCGTTACAGACGTTGGCGAGGTCGGCGCCGGAGTAGCCGTCGGTCCTCTTCGACATCGCGGCAAGGTCGACGTCCTCGGCGAGCGGCCTCTTTTTGGTGTGGATCTTGAGGATCTCAAGCCTCGCCTCCTGGTCCGGCATCCCGATCTCCACCATCCGGTCGAACCGCCCGGGCCGCAGGAGCGCCGGGTCGATGATGTCGGGGCGGTTGGTGGCGGCGATGACGACGACGTTGTGGAGAGACTCCAGGCCGTCCATCTCCGAGAGGATCTGGCTTATCACCCTCTCGGTGACGTGGGAGTCGCTGGTGCCGCCCCCCCTGGCCGGAGCTATCGAGTCCATCTCGTCGAAGAAGAGGACCGTCGGCGCCGCCTGTCTAGCCTTCCTGAAGGTCTCCCTCACCGCCTTCTCCGACTCGCCGACCCACTTGGAGAGAAACTCCGGTCCCTTCACCGAGATGAAGTTCGCCTGGCTCTCGGTGGCCACCGCCTTGGCCATCAGGGTCTTACCCGTCCCCGGGGGGCCGTAGAGCATGATCCCCTTCGGCGGCGTCGCCGCCATATGGCTGAAGAGCTTGGGGTAAGCGAGGGGCCACTCCACCGCCTCCATCAGCTCCTGCTTGACGTTCGCGAGGCCGCCTATCTCGTCCCAGTGGACGTTCGGCGACTCCACCAGCACCTCCCTCATGGCGCTAGGTGAAAGCTCCCGGAGGGCGTCGACGAAGTCCTCGTTGACGACCTGGATCTTGTCGAGGATCTCGACGGGTATGCTCTCCACCTCCAGATCCAGCTCCGGGACGATTCTCCTCAGAGCCCTCATCCCCGCCTCTCGGGCGAGGGCCGCGATGTCGGCTCCGACGAAGCCGTGGGTTATGTCGGCGAGCTTCTCCAGGTCGACGTCCTCGGCGAGGGGCATCCCCCGGGCGTGGATCTGGAGGACCTCGAGCCTCGACTCCCGGTTGGGCACTCCGATCTCGATCTCTCGATCGAACCTCCCGGGCCGCCTCAAAGCCGGGTCGAGGGCGTCGGGCCTGTTGGTGGCTCCTATCACCACCACTTTTCCCCGGGACTCGAGGCCGTCCATCACCGCCAGGAGCTGGGCGACGATCCTTCTCTCCACCTCGCCGGTCACCTCCTCCCTCTTGGGGGCGATGGAGTCGATCTCGTCGATGAATATGATAGAGGGCGCCTCCTCTTCCGCCTCCTTGAAGATATCCCGGAGCCTCTCCTCCGACTCGCCGTAGTACTTGGACATGATCTCGGGGCCGCTGAGGGTCTGGAAGTGGGAGTTCGTCTCCGAGGCTAGGGCCTTCGCGAGGAGCGTCTTTCCCGTACCCGGCGGGCCGTGGAGGAGGACCCCCTTGGGAGCCTCGACCCCCAGCCTCTCGAAGAGCTC
>MAGU01000030.1 GCA_001717025.1 Candidatus Methanomethylicus oleisabuli
ACTGTGTCGCGCGTGCGGGAGTGGTACGGCTTGCATTTCCCTGAGCTAGACACTCTCATCCCTGACCACAGGCACTATATGGCTATTGTAGCAAAGTATGGAAGGAAGTCTTCATTTGACTATGACGGAATTAACGCGATAATACAGAACGAGGCAAAAGCTAAGGCTATCGCGGATGCCTCTCAGATCTCTATGGGCGCAGATATCTCGGACTCGGACACGATGCAGATCATTAATCTTGCCGCGAGCAATCTGAAGACATACCAGCTGCGCGACGATATAGAGAAGTACATCGATGAGACGATGAAGGAGGTCGCTCCGAACGTAAGGGAACTTGCGGGAGCAAGCTTGGGTGCAAGGCTTATAGCTCTGGTAGGTAGCCTTGAGAACCTCGCTAGGAAGCCGGCAAGCACGATTCAGGTCTTGGGCGCTGAGAAGGCGCTCTTCAGGTCGCTAAAGACAGGCGCCAGGCCGCCCAAGCATGGGATCATCTTCCAGCACCCGTATCTTCACAGCGCAGAGCGCTGGCAACGCGGCAAGGTGGCGAGGGCGCTTGCTGGAAAGCTATCTATCGCAGCTAGGGTGGACGCATACAACGGGGCATTTGTGGCAGACCGCCTTAAGGCGAGCGTCGAGAAGAGAATAGAGGAGATCAAGAAGAAGTATAGCAAGCCACCAATTCGCGAGGGGCGCAGAGGCGGTGAGCGCATTCAGCGCCCGTTCGATAAGAGGGGCGGCTTTGGAGGGCGGGGCCGCTTCGATAGGAGAGACAAATATAGGGGAGGTTACGGCGCTGGCGGTGGCGGCGATCATGCTGCTCGCTACAGTGGTGGCGGCGGTAGAAACGAGGGAAGTAAAAAATTTGGCGGAGGAAAGTGGAGAGGGAATAAAAAATGGTAACCATTAAAGCTCATCCAAAGTTCGAGGGGGTCTATTACGTAATGGCTCCTGAAGGCAAACAGCTAGCGACCGAAAACTTGGTGCCGGGCACGAAGGTATACGGTGAGAACCTTTACACCTCCAATAAGATCGAGTACCGCGCTTGGAACCCTTATAGAAGCAAACTCGGAGCGGCGATCGAGAAGGGCATTAAGGAGGTCACCGTCAAGGAAGGGATGAATGTCCTTTATTTAGGCGCGGCAAGCGGTACAACCCCGAGCCATGTCTCGGACATTCTTGGACCGAAGGGGGTGCTTTTTTGCGTCGAATTCGCGCCCCGTGTGATGCGTGAGCTCGTTGAGCTTACCGCCAGTAGGAAGAATATGATACCGATCCTTGGAGACGCCAGAACGCCCTACTCATACCGCTATTATCTTGAGAATGTTGACTCGATCTATTGCGATGTCGCCCAGCCAGAGCAGGCGAAGCTGCTCGCCGACAATGCGGATGCGTTTCTCAAGAAACGCGGCAAGGTGATGATCGCGATCAAGGCAAGGAGCGTGGATGTAACGATGGATCCAGCTGCAGTATTCAAGCAGGAATCGAAGATCCTTGAGGACAGAGGCATCAAGATTCTCGACATAAAATACCTAGAACCATTCGAGAAAGACCATGCTATGATACTCGGAGAGATGGCGTAGTCGATGCCGAATGGCAGCGGTGGCCGTAGCGGCGATATTGGCGATGGCAGTGGCGATTCCCCTGATCGCCTGAGCAAGGTGTTTCTGGAGGTCGAACTGAAGAATCTTAACGATGGTCTGCCAAAGATCCGCCGCCCTCTTACTGAGCTCATCTCCGAACAAAGTCCATCATATGTGGCTGCCTCCGGGGAGCACGTGATATTCGACCGAGGGGACCTGCTTGCGCTCTCCAAGATAGTGCCACCGGAAAAGTGTAATGAGATAAGGCTGCCGATTGTTATCTACAAGGAAGCAGACTCAAAAAGGGGCGTATATACGATCGATGGTAACGATGCCGAGATCTCACTTCTAGCGAAGATCCTTAGAAAGGACCCGCCTAGCAAGTACCTCTTCCGCCCAGACGTTTACGAGCTTGGTAAGCTGCACCCCACGATATTCGCTTTAGGATTCACCTTATGATCATCCAAGATCTCTGAATGGTTTATATCCCTCCGTAGCCATTTTTTATTCGAGTAGCCCTCTATGAAGATGAAGAACGAGACCAACGAGATCCTTAGCCAGATAGTGAAGACCCTCGATGATGCAGGATACTCTGTATCCGAGGTGGACTCCGGTGATTATTGTCTCGAGGTCGTCGCCAAGAAGGACAACACTAAGTTGCTTATCAAGACCCTGCTCAACGTCGACTCCGAGAGGCGTGAGGCAGCTGACGATCTGAGGAATATGGCTGCGAGTTTCTCGGCGTCCCCAATCATTATAGCCTCAAGGATGCAGAACGGTCTTATCGAGGAGGGTGCACTCTACGCGCGTTTCGGCGTTAATGTTGTCAACCCCACAACCTTCAGGGAGGCGGCGCTGAAAGGCATGCTACCCATAGTATACTCCAAGAGAGGAGGCCTCTATGTAAAGATTGACGGCGATGCCTTGAAGAGGTACCGCGAGGCACAGGGTATGTCTCTCGGCAACCTTGCAAGCAAAATTGGCGTCAGCAGAAAGGCAATCTATGAGTATGAACGCGAGCAGATGGGCGCCACCCTGGCGACGGTAGCCAAGATAGAAAAAGTCATCAAAGCAAATGTGATCACTGGAATTAACATCCTTACCTCCACACCAAAAGCAACCGATTTCACCCCTCCAACCAGGGACGTTGCGAGACAGCTACACCACAAACTAAAGGAGATCGGCTGCAAGGCAATAGGCTTCAACTATGCGCCTATAGACGTTCATATGCATGACGCCGATGTAGGATTTCTGACGAACGAAAATATGCGCGATGCCGACCTTGAGCGGAAGGTTGATAGCGCACTCCACGTTGGGGGCCTCCTAGGGATGGAGCCCGTCCTCGTAACTAAAGACAGTTGCCATTTGGAGAAAGATATAACTACGATCAAGCTTGATGATATCAGGCTCGTCAAGAAGAAGGGGGATCTAGAGCGCCTTCTAAAGATCGACTTTTCAGAGACATCTGACTGCAATTAGCGCTATCTCATCATCAGAAGCGAAGTTCTACCAATCTCCACTTACGTTCTGTCTTGTTCGTTGCACTACCTCTGATACCGTAATCCACGTCCTCCGCACTATCGGCGGCAACTCGCCCGAAACAACGGCATCCAATATATACTGCTTGGTCTTTGGGTCGCTGGGGTATCCCGACCCGAAATCTCCCCATCTGTATCTAAGTTCATCAATTATCCTGTCTCTTGTCGTCTTCGCTAGTATTGAAGCCGCGGCAACGGCAGGGAACTTGTCTTCTGCATGGTGAACCGAAACGATCTCGGACTTAGCCAACGCCCCTCTAGATATTGCTGCCCTGAATCGTTCAGGGTTGACGTCCACGCTACCAATCTGCGCAACATCTGGCCATAACCTGTCTATAATTCTAGCCATGGTGTCTGCTTCTATCTGGTTAAGGTTCATCTCGCCCCTCGACCTATCAATGAACTCCGCCTCCACCACCTCTATGTGGTAGTTCTCCACTCTCTCCATGATCTTTGGCAGTATTTCGTTCCTCCTCTTTGCAGAGAGCTTCTTGGAGTCCTTAACGCCGACTCTGAGCAGCTCTCGCTCGCTCCCCTCCCTCATGGATACGCCCGCAATAACCATGGGGCCAATTACCGGACCCCTTCCTGCTTCGTCAAGCCCGGCTATTAGCTTCATAACCTGCATTTAACCCTCCTCCACTATTATCGATGCCGATGTACGAAACTAACCGCGTGCAGCATAACATTCAATAACGCCCTCCCCGAATCCCGATTATGCATTGTCGCATATATCTTGAATAGAGGTGTTCATAACGAACAGCACTACTGTACGCGAGGGGACCACCGACCTTGAGGTTCCGGACCCTTCCTCTTACACATTCCAAGGGCAGTACGCGCCATTTAGGGCACCTGTGTTCTACAACCCAAAGATGGAATTCAGCAGGGATTTAGCGGTTCTGGTGCTCAGGGCATTTGCTCCGACTCGGGACTATCCACTAATGATATGCGATCCACTTGCAGGCGTTGGGGCACGCGGT
This sequence comes from Candidatus Methanomethylicus oleisabuli, assembly GCA_001717025.1. GTDB lineage: Archaea > Thermoproteota > Methanomethylicia > Methanomethylicales > Methanomethylicaceae > Methanomethylicus > Methanomethylicus oleisabuli. The sequence continues at coordinate 4,099 of MAGU01000030.1, forward strand.
GTCAGGTATGCTAAGGAGGTTCCTAGCATCTCAAAGGTGGTGATGGGCGACCTCAATAGCGAGGCACTTCCGGTAATCCGCAGGAACGTATCGCTTAACGGCGTCGAGCCCCTTGTGGAGGTCTTCGAGAGGGATGCCAACTTGCTCCTCACAGAGTATGCCGAGCCGGGCAGGCGATTTGATTTCATCGACCTAGACCCATTCGGTCCCCCGTCCCCCTTTCTAGATTCGGCTGTGCGTGCCCTTAAGAACCGCGGCATCCTAGCAATGACCGCGACAGACACCGCCCCACTCTGTGGCGTCCATACAAAGGCATGCTTAAGAAAGTACGGCGCAATACCATTACATTCCGACTTCTGTCACGAGGCCGGTCTCCGGATCATGATTGCGGCAGCCGTCAGGGAAGCCATCAAGTATGATCTAGCCGCTGAGGTGCTCCTCTCTTACAGCGTCGACCACTATTTCAGATCATACCTGAGGTTGACACTCGGCGCCAAGAGGGCAGACGCATCTGCGGCGATGCTGGGATATATCACAAGTTGCTCCGCCTGCGGTTGGCGCGCCAGCTATGCCCTTTCAGCCGCCCTCCCCTCCTCCTGTGAGCGCTGCGGAGCAGCAGTGATGCGCGGAGGCCCAATGTGGCTTGGCCCTCTCTCCAGCGGGCAGCTCATCGGTCAGTTACTTTTGCACGATATGGCGAACATCAAAACCAGCGTGAGGATAATGAAGCTACTAACGACCCTCCTATCCGAGAACGGTCTTCCACCGAGCTATTATGTGATCGATAGCGTCTGCAGTAGGCTCAAGCGGGACGTGCCCAGTCTTGAGGCGACATTGGGTGCCCTGCGCGCGAAGGGGTATGCTTCCTCCCCAACCCACTTTCATCCAAAGGCAATCAAGACTAATGCGCCAATATCGGAAATTGAGGATGTTGTATCCATGCTCTGAATACCTCCAATGAAAAACTATTTATTATACAGTGCAATCGATATCTCCGAGCGTGAATATAATGCCATCACACGGCTCATTAACCAAAGCTGGCAAGGTTCGATCACAGACTCCCAAAGTGCCTGCCATGGAGAGGCACGGCCTTACGCCGAGGCACAGGAATAAGAAGAACTTCCTGAAGAGAATGGTTTATTCGTCACCGGCAGACGAGAAGACCCGAAGGCGAAGAAGGCACTGAAACCTTAGTCCCTTCGTCTCATAAAATTTTAACCGGCTTTGTGCACATTTACTTATGACGTTTTCCCTAGGAAAAATCTTAAATATTACTTTTATTTGTTTGCAGAAATAGCGCCTTAAAAAAATCTTTAAATGGGCTCGGAGGATTCGACTGTAAAGTGAACCAAGCATCTTGCGTTGAAGTGCAAAAACAGATAGTTGGCAAACACATTTATGGCAATCTATACGGTTGTAACGCATCGCAGATAAACAACGAATCGGCTCTTAGGGATCTTGTCATCAATGCCGCCAAGAAAGCCAACATGACCATATGGGACACGAAGGTGTGGAAATTCGGCGGTCCTAAAGGAGGGGTCTCCGCGATAGCCCTAATACTTGAAAGCCACATCGCGATACATACATGGAACGAGTTCCAATATGCAACCGTCGACGTCTTCACCTGCGGGGGCAAGAGCGATCCATTCAAAGCCTTTGAGTATATCGTATCTCAGCTTAATCCAAAATCGGTGACGAAGCATTTCGCCGACCGCTCAAGCCAAGATTGAACTCCTAAGGCCACCTTTCTTCGGCCATTTTCTTTCATTCTCTTTTCAACTCTTCCGGAATTAAGCTCCGAATTCAATGCTGGGCTGGGCGATGCCAATCGCCTCCTTTGGTTACCTTCAGAGTGCATAAGAACGAGGGAGCAAACCCCCCCTCCTGTTAGCGACTCGGAAGCCCAATCAGTACGACCTCGCTATTCTTATCGTCGATTCTGCCGCTACGCCACAGTTTATGCAACCGCTCCCCGAGGAAAATCCCTCGTCGTCGCCATACGGCGTGCCCAAGATCCTAGCATCGACCTTCGCCTCAAGGTCCTCTCCACAACCCCTGTCGCCACACCATGTAGCCTCAACGATACCTCCTTGCTTGTTGAGGATACTCTTCACCTCATCTATCGAAGTGGCCCCGTTAATCCTTGCGCTCATCCAGTCCGAGCTCCTCTTTTTGAGGTTGCGGTCAAGCTCAGCCATGATCCTCTTGACCTCACCAACAACTGATTCAATCCGCACGGTAGTCTTCTCGAGGTTGTCGCGCCTCACGATGACCGCCGTACCCTCCTCGAGGTCCCTTGGCCCAAGATCGATCCTGACAGGCGCACCCCTCATCTCCCATGTGAAATACTTGCTTCCTGGGGTGACCTCCTTTCGGTCGTCGACGACCGCCCTCATGCCGGCTGTGGTGAGCATATCCCTCAACTCGTGGCACTTCTTCGTAACCTCCTCCTCTTTACCCTTGAAGACGATCGGCACCACTGCCGCCTGAATCGGTGCGACCACGGATGGAAGCACCAGTCCGTTGTCATCGCCATGGATGGAGATCAGTGCCGCAATAGCCCTCTCAGATATGCCGTAGCATGTCTGCCAAACGTGCTCGTAGTTTCCATCCGCCTTCATGTATTTGATGTCGAATGCCTTGGCGAATCCTTGCCCCAATTCGTGCACCGTGCCTATCTGGAGCACCTTCCCATCGGGTAATACCGTATCAAACGCGATTGTGTATTCGGCGCCCGGAAACTTGTCCCACTCTGGCCTCCTGCTCTTGACGTAAGGCAGCTTTAGCTGGTTGAATACGGCAGAATAGACCTCTATGCCCTGATTAACCTGCGCTTCAGCCTCCTCTCTTGTCGCATGCGCCGTATGCGCCTCTTTGAATGTGCTGACCTCCCTTACCCTTATCATGGGCCTGGTCGCTTTCGTCTCATATCTGAAGACATTCGCGATCTGGAATATCTTCATCGGAAGGTCCGAGTATGCATTGATCCAGAGCTGGAACATGGGATATATTGCAGTCTCGCTTGTCGGTCTGAGCGCAAGCTTAACGTCGAGTGGCGTCTTCCCACCGTGGGTGACCCAATATACTTCATCCTCAAAATTCTTTATATGCTCTCCTTCCTTTCCAAGCATGTAATCGGGTATGAGTAGAGGGAAGAGTACTTCTTCATGACCTGTCTTCTCCAGCTCGTCCCTGATTATCTGAGTGACACCCTTCCTGATCTTGAAACCGAACGGCATCCATATTCCGGTGCCCTTTACAGGATAGCGCACGTCATAAACAGGAACCTCTTGAAGGACTCTGTGGAACCACTCGCTGTAGTTTCCTTCCCATTGCTTCCTCTCTGGCGGCTTTGCCATCTTCATCTACCTTCCATCGTTGATATACTCCTCTAAGTTTGTCCCACCTCTTAATAATCTCTCCTTTGGTGCTTCGGAGGCATTCCTGCCCTTCACGTCATCGCTTGTCAACTCTCCCTTCGGTGTTCCATAGACCCCGTCATAACCTGGCGATATCTCGAGCCGGCCCTCCCTACTGGCAAGTACAATTCTTGCTAAATCAGCGCCACACGCCTCCTCTAGCCTATCATATGACGCCTCTATGAGCACCTCGTACTCGTTTTTGACGTGATTGAGTATGCCCCAGTACCTTCGTTGGACCTCGGTCGAGAAGACATCCTTGCCTGCAAGGGTTGCTATCAACTCGCAAAGGGGGAGCATCCTGATGAACTTCTGCGATCCTTTTGGGACTACCCCCTCCTCCCTGTCCGCAAGTTCTTCAACCCTCTCGGCCACTCCTTTCGTCATCTTCCTGCCGCATACCGGGCATATGCCATTCATAACGACTGCTCTGCGCGGCGGAACCGAAACGCCGCAGGACCTGTGGCCAGTCCAGTGGTACTTGCCATACGCAGGATCGACCTCTATCGTGGCTACCTTCTCCTTGTGGCACTTGATTGTGTCCACCATCTCCGCATAAGTCACCTCCTTCATGTCCATGATGTTGGCCTCCCTCCCTATTCGCCAAGGGTGTGCGCTGTGGCTGTCGCTGTTGGAGAGAAGCGTGACGTTGTCGAGTTCGCTGACCCTCCAGTTCATAGGTGGGTCGGAAGAGAGCCCTGTCTCAGCCGCGTATATATGCGGCGCATACTCTTCGTAGCACTCCCTTATGCTGTTAACTCCTCCGTGTGCGCCGTAAAGTGAGAACCAAGGCGTCCAGATATGCGCGGGCACTATCAGGCAATCGTCTCCGAGTTCAACCACCGCCTCGGCCAGTTCTGCCCCTGTCATTGCCAAATTGGGCCTTCCATCGCTCAAGAGGTCTCCATGCTGTGACAGTGCCTCGCATAGCTGCTCTGCCACCTCCAGTGACGGCAGCAATATGAGGTGGTGGATCCTTCTGCTCCTTCCTCCAAGCTCGAAATTTGTGCACACCTCGCCTGTAACGGCAAAGAGGGTCTTTCCTCCGCCTCTCAGCCTGTAAAACCCTCCCTCCTCCACGAGTTCGCGCTTGATTGCTTCCCTCCATCTGGGGTGGGTGAAATCGCCGGTGCCGAGTATATGCAGTCCCTTGGCTACCGCCCCTCTCTCCAGCGCCTTGAACGTCATGTCCTTGCTGGTAGCCCTGCTGTAAGGGCTATGCATATGGAGGTCGGATATGATCATCATATTTATCAACCTCGATTATATCTGAATAGCCTCTCTACAATAATAAATCGCTTTTTCGCCTCATTTTGTTGAGTTCGGCATCCGCCTTAACGGAGCCTGCCACACCTCCCTGCGCCGCTCAAGTATCGGCTATTCAGGGAGATCCGCGCCTCCTCGTCTTTCTACCACCGCCGCCTCAGCCGCGCCCAGCTCCTCTCCATCAACGCCGAGCTGAGCGCATCGCAGAACATGGGCCGCCCGGTAGCTCCTGGTGCCCGCCTCAGGCTGTCCGCACGTAAGCCATCCAACAGTAACGCCCTGATGCCTCCGTTAAGGCAACGGCGGACGGCGACTACAGACTCCCGCCCCCCTTCAGGGGGCTGGCGGTTTGCGAGAACCGCAACACTGGCGCATCAAAGAACAAATGTAACGAAACTGCTTGTCTACAACCAATTTTACTTTACTGTTTAATCGGTTTGATCGTATCGCTATATGTCTGCTGGACACAATAACAGTTATTAATATCTCTCATTCTAAAACTCTGCATTGCATAAATCGGTGTTGCTGGAATGCCGACACTATTTGCGCGGTTTTACAATAACGGGGCAGACCTCTTCAAAAAGATAAAACAAGTGGTTGGTCATCAGAACTATCAGATAGCCGCCGAAGACCCCGAAAACGGCACCCTCCATATACACAAGAAAGTTTCTGGGAAGACGGTCCACCTGATTGTACACGTCGGATCAGGGAAGGATCGCGGTGTAAAGATCGACGTGATGCCGGGCGACGAAGGGTATTATATGGACTGTGGCAGGCAGTTCATCGAAGAATTGAAAAAGGTTGCTAGGTGAGTCTTATGGGTTTTATATGGGGCATAAGGTATTGGCTTCGTCTCATAAGAGAGATTATCGGCTCAATAATCGATGTCAGCAAGAGATGCCTTAACGGCGACATCGACCCGTGCATACTCGAGTTTGATACGGATTTTGCCAACCCCGTGCCTCAGATCATGCTCGCAAACAGTATCACCTATACCCCCGGAACAATTACGATTGACATCGACTCAGAGCGGCGGTACTATGTTGGGTCGATCAATCCTAGGAGCAAAGCAGAAATCATGCCTATGGCGCCTCATGTGATAGGGTGGGTTGGCAAATGATAGACCTATCTTTCCTAAACTCATTTGCGGAATCAGCCTTCTTCTGGTCCGCACTAATCTTCAGCTTCGCCTGCTCATTCACCGGTCTAGCTGCAATTAGGCTCTCCTTGAAGGGGGAAGCAGTCACGTCACTGATGGCTGTAAGCACCTTCACAACAGTAGCAGGCGTCAGCCTGTTTCTCATATCCCTCCCTGAGCTCTTCAATGTGGGATTTGCACGTGACACCGCGATAGCGCTCCTCGTTGTAGGGTCGATTGGGACCATCATCTTCGCAAGACTGTTCAGGATGGGGAAATGAATGCTGGTCGAGATATCCGTCGTCGTTTATATGCTGGTCGTATTTGGCTTTGTTGCATGGAACATAAAGAAGGGGTCTTTCTTGATTGACCCAAGTATACTCGTCCCTGTCTTGATATTCATTGGCGCGTTGGCGGTGGCCCTCCTCGCCTTCATGGGAATAGATTTCGGCATAGCCACAACAACGATTATGAAGATCGGCGCCGCCGGAATCCTCTTCTCGGGCACTATACCGATGGTTGCCGCAGGTATCGGACTTTTGAGATTCGGGGATGAATACGGGATTAACATCTTCTATGCAAGGAACCACATCGGAGGGGTCGTCGACTGCGTGGCCTCCTTGGTAATGATCTTCGTTGGACTGCTTATAGTCCGCCTAGACCTTGCAGCTGTCGGTTTCTTCTTCTTCATGCTCCTTCCATTTACCAGCAATGCGCTGGCAAACTCGTACTACTATAGCTACCAGAGGAGGATAAAACAATGATCGACGCATTCATGATCATAGCGTATGTGATGGTTGTTGGCATAGCAATCGGCGCAGTAGCCGCATTACTCCAGAAGGATCTTCTGAGGGCCGCCTTCCTTAGCGGTGCGGAGAGCATTGCGCTCGCTTTCCTCTTCCAGGCGCTGCTGGCGCCCGATCTAGGCCTCACGCAGGCAATTGTTGCAACTGTCCTCATGCCTGGGATCATTATCATCGGCATATTCAAGACTAGGAGGCATGAGGAAGAATGATCGAAATCAATTTGCAGCTCCTCTGCTTCATGGCCGCCGCATTGCTTGTGGTGATAGGGCTGGGGGGCATGCTGTTCCTAGACAACATCATCAAAAAGATTATAGCATTCACGCTACTCTCCGACGGCGTGAACCTTGCCCTGGTGACGCTTGGTTACGTGGAGGGCGGGATTGTCTCGATACTCGAGCCGGGAACCTCGGCTGGGGCATTTCCAGAGAACGCAGTGCTCATCTTTGGACCAGGCATTGTCTTGACTAACATAGTGATAGGAGTCAGCACGACTGCAGTGCTGGTGGCAGTTACCATGGTTCTATACAGGCGGTATGGCACGCTTAAGGCATCCAAGGTACTCAAGGGTGAGCGCAAATGAACGAGTCCATATCAAACCTATGGTCGATACCTCTCTTCATAATAATACCTATCTTGACCGCTATCGCGCTTAACATAATGTACAATCGGAAGAAAGCGATAAGTGTGACCGCAGTCGCCTCCTCATTTGCGCTTGTTGTTATTAGCGCTCTCTCCCCATTCGGATTCCACTGGTTCACAGGTCACCCTGCGGTTCTGCCCACGGGGGGTTACACTTACCGGGCCGACCTGCTTGGCTGGCGCCTCTCATTGGAATACTACTACGGCCCTCTTCAGCAGATTGCTATCTTCTTGGCTTCTTTGCTGTTACTGTTTGTTGTAATGATATCGATCAAGTCTCTCAAGAAGAACATCGGGCCTTACATCTCGTTGCTCTTCCTTACCTTCATGTCATCTGCGATAGTCATAATGGTTAACGACTTCTATCACATGTGGATCGGTGTCGAGATCGGCAGCCTGATCGTTGCGGGTGTGGTTCTGGCATCAGGCGAAGCTGTGAGTCAGAAGGCCGCCCTCAAATACACCTTCTTCTCAGCATTGAGCGGCGCGGGACTCGCGATCGCCCTTGCCTTAATCCTGGGAGTCACCGGATACTCGAACATCTCCGATGCAATTAAGGCGATGCCGCTCAGCAACGGCTCGCTTGCAAGCATCCTCTATGTAGCCTTTGGCTTCACTGTCCTCTCTTGGGTCTATGCCGGTGGGCTCGCTCCGATACATCCTCTGAAGGCAGACGTCTACGGCGCATCATTCCCGCATGCGACCGTCCTGCTACAGGCCCAGTCAAAGCTCATGCTCGTGGCCATCGGCCTCTTGCTGTTGAGGGTGTTTGGCACGCTCCCATTCGCTAAGGAGGTCATGCTCTCGATAAGCGTCCTAACGATGATGCTAGGCGTCGTTATGGCAATGCTCCAGACCGATTTTAGATGGACGCTGGCATACCTTATTGTGAGCCACAGCGGACTCGTGACCTTGGGTATCTCTCTAGGGACCGTTCAAGGCATAATCGGCGGGCTCTTCCAAGCGATTAACGATGTGGTTTACATGAGCGTATTGTTGCTGGCATGCGAGGGCGTATACTATTTCGGTCGCGGTACCTCCATAAAGAGCGTGAGCGGAATTGCGAAGCGTGCACCATGGCTTGCCATTGCTGCAATACTGGGCGCCTTTGCCGCATCTGGTGTGCCGCCGTTCAACGGCTTCCAGAGCGAGATCATACTGATACAGGCTTCGCTGAACTATGGCATGCCCGAGCTTGCAATAGTTGTATTGATGGTCAGCGTCACGACATTCATTGCGCTGTTCAAAGGCATCTACAATATATTCCTGAGACCGGACGATGCCTTGAATAATAATGAAAAGACGGGCACGCCAGTCCCGAAGATACTATACGCCTGCCTTGCGGCATTGATCTTTATCACTGTTCTCTTCGGGGTGTATCCGCAGCTGGCGATCAACTTCCTTACCGAGGCTGCACTCAAGGTGGTGTATATCCCATGGGTTCCATAGATAGCTTGTATGACAAGGTAAAGAGGTTCGTAACGGAATTCACGTCAGGTAAAAGCACATCTAGTGCCATGACTGGTTACATGACCGGCGAGCTACAGATTGTCGTCTTCATGATGATATTGGCATCGTTCTTTAGGATCTTCTCCATACCTCTAGGCATGGTCATACTTGCAGCAGTGGTCGGGGCGATCTTCATATTCGGCCCTATGATCAAGACCATAGAAGATGAGAACAGCAGTGATCTGAACAGGGTCCTATTCTGGGTCATGATTTACTTCGCCGTAATAATCGCCGTCACTCTATGGGGATGATCAAATATGGATAGCAAAGGGCTTAAAGGGTCTAGAGGAATAATCGCCGTCATCGCATTGATGATTATTTTCGTGGGGGTATCCACCTCACTTCTGCAGCTAAACGGCAACGTAGCTAGGGGGATCAGCCCCGAATACAACGAGCTTGCCCCCTATGAGGCCCCAAACAACTTAGCGAGTTGGGTCTACGACTACCGTGGCTTCGACACCCTCATCGAGACCGGCGTGATCTACGTCGGCGCTCTTGTCTCGGTCCTAGCCATAGGGAGGGGGATTGTGCGCGTAAAGGGCGTCGAAGGCGACGCTCCGGTTGCCCCGTCCAGCATGGAGTTCAATGTTTCTACCCTCAACGTGATCCTCAAGTACTTCGGCGTCCCTGTCATCATTCTGCTCGTCGCATACGCGCTGCTTGTGCTCACTGGCGCCGCGACCTCAGGAGGAGGGGGATTTCAATGCGGCGTCATATTCTCGTCTGCATATCTGTTGGGCATGATCTTCTATGGTAGGAAGAACCCGCTCAATCTGAGCAAGAAGTTCCTTATTGCGATCGGAGGCGTGGGGTGGTCGATATATGCGCTGCTCGGACTGCCGGGCTATCTTACTACTGGATACTGGCAGTATAACGTTGGTGCAGACTTATGGACATCAGGTGTGATTCCAGGCGTCGATGGAATGGCTGCAGTCGTACCCGACATACTGCGGCAGCTATTCGGCGACCCCTTCAGGCTACTGCTTGTTATGTCTGATGGCACTTACGCCTCAACGGCGGGCATCGTTCCGTTGATAAATATTGGGGAGGCATTCAACGTAATAGGCGCCATCTGTCTGATCTTCTTGGTCTTTGTTTACGGGTGGAATGACGAGGAGGAGAAATCCAGATGATCGAGCTCCAGCTCTTCCCAGCGCTAGCCGGCGAGGTCACCACCATCGTCATCGCGTTAGTATTGGGCATTCTCTTTGGCACTCGGTTTCAAGGCGGGATGTCAAAACGGATGGTTGGGATGGTGTTTGGTCTAAGCATAATCGCCGCGATCCTCTTCGAGGCGCCTATATTCACATGGAGCTTGATTGCAGGGTTCATAAACGAGGACTTCAGCATCTCGTTGGCTTTTATAGCGGCAACGGTTGGCATATTCATCGGAATGCTATTCAGAGGGGGTCACGAATGATATGTATCTTACTACTAGTGCGTGCAATAAGTGCGGTAAGTGCTGGGAGGTCTGCCCAACAGACTGCATAACTCATCCAGATGGAATCCCGTTCAGCTGTACGACTTGCGGCATCTGCTCTACGGTCTGCCCCACGACCGCTATAAGGAGGAACCGGTTTGGAGGCTACTATGTAGACCGGTCGAGGTGCACCCGTTGTGGGATGTGTGTCAAACACTGCCCGTTCACGTTTGCTAAGATCGTGGATGACCGGGTAAAGGGCATCTGCATCCGGTGCGGTAAATGCGTCAAGGTCTGCCCTGTCAACGCACGCGTCGATATATTCCGGTCACTCAAGCCGCCTATCGACTATGCCCTGCTGCTCGAGGTTGCCACTCCCGAGCGGCTGCAGGCGATAATCGAGGGCAAACCGATAGAGGTCAAAGTGGAGGCAACAAAATGACAGCCTCCCAAGCGAGCACACCGGTCGCGTCGGTGACCGTTGCGGTTGCCAAGGTTTCAAAGCGCAAGATCAACAGAGACATGACTAAATGCATGCTCTGCGGTAGGTGCAGGAACATCTGCCCAACGGGCTCGATAAAGCTAGACACCGAAGAGAAGGGGCTCTGCACAAACTGCAACCTATGCGCGGAGGTCTGCCCCGTCAAGGCCATCGACTCCTATGAGGGAAAGATAAAGCCCGAGGAGATCGGGCTTCACTATACCAAGATGCAGTCATACCTTGACCGCAAGATAAAGATCAACTGCGTGAATTGCATGGAGTGCTACGAGCAATGCCCAGCTGGCGCGATATACTACGAGGAGGACAAGCTCCTCATAAAGAAGGGCGATGCTGGGGCATCTATAATCAACTGCTCCCTATGCTCCCTATGCGCAAGGTCGTGCCCGACAAATGCCCTGAAGTTCGAGCTTAACAGGATAAAACTCGTACCCGACTTCTGCGTCCTGTGCGGTGAGTGTGTGAGGGTGTGCCCGACGCAAACCATGCGCCTCAAGGACCGCTACCCAGAAGGGGCATGCGTCATGTGCGGGAGATGCGTGAAGACATGCCCGGTTGGGGCTCTTTCCATCAAGACTGTCTCGTGGGAAGGGGCAATCGACGACGGTTGCATCAGGTGCGGTACCTGCAGCAAGGTCTGCCCTACCTTCGCAATCACGTTTGATCCGACGACTATGGGGAAGCCGGTCGTGGACATATCGAAGTGCATACTCTGCGAGATATGCGCCGCGGACTGCCCGGCCAACTCCATCAAGATCAGGTGCAACCTGCCAGAGCGGAAGCTTGAGACGCACTCCATCCAGATCAACCGGAACCTATGCGTGGGGTGCGATCTGTGCGTCGATGCTTGTAAGGTCTCCCTTAAGGGCGACCCTGCCACATATCTGAAGGACGGGCTTGCATACGTCGACGAGAAGAGGTGCATCGGGTGCGGTGCATGCGCCACGACCTGCCCTGCCGAGTGCATCCGGGTCGTCAAGATTTATGACAAGAAGCGTGTGGCAGGACAGGCCAGCGATGTGGTGATATTACCATGATCACTTTCCTTAGACTGATGTTGACCGGTGCTTACAAGAATGTACTCAGGATAGTCGGAAGGGCGGACCGAGCCACGAGCATGTCCATAAGGAACAAAGTCCTTACGCTCAGCGTGCAGCCGACTCCGACGGTCCTCGACGAGATGTGCATAGGGTGCGGCGGCTGCTACAACGTCTGCCCCACTAAGGCGATAGAGATGGTCAAGCTCGAATCTCCAGTCGAGGTGATGGACGCATACTTGAAGGAGCAGGTTCCAAGGATTGACCTGCTGAAGTGCATCTACTGCCTCAACTGCCACGATACTTGCCCGATATACTCGATATTTGGTGAGGCTGCGCCGATCCACGCAAGGGACGTAGGGATGCCCCGCATGACGCTGCAGGATGTCCTCAAGAAGCCTGTGAGGGCTCCCCCAGAGAAGATAGCCGAACTTAGCAAGTTGATACCTTCATCAACGATCTCAATCATAACAGGAGGCAAGAAAGAGTGACGCTGAAGTCAACCTCAAGGAAGAAAGCCATTCACGTAATGCTCTGCTATACCGGCGGGTGCAACGGCTGTGACATTGAAGTGGTCAATGCACTCCTATCTCCGCGGTACGACTTGGAGCAGTATGGCGTCATGCTGACATGGAACCCTAGGGAGGCCGATGTTCTCATCGTCTCGGGCGTCGTTACCTGGCAGATGCTCGAACCGCTCAAGAAGATCTACTCTCTCATCCCTGAGCCGAAGGCGGTAGTCGCCGTGGGCGCCTGCGCGTGCAACGGCAACGTGTACAAGAACTTGGTCGGGGACATCAAGGTAAACGAAGATGTTTGGGCACCGGTAGAGAACATAATACCCGTCGACGTAAAGGTGCCTGGCTGTGCCCCTCGCCCTGAAGAGATCATACAAGGGGCGGTAAAGGGTCTGCCAAAGCTTATGGGGGCGCCATAAAGTGACAGAGACAAGCAATGAAAAAGTGATTGAAAAAGAGCTCTCCTTTGGTCCGGTTCACCCTGCACTGATCGAACCATACAGGATAAGGCTCTTCGTCAACGACGAAATCGTAGAGGATTGCGAGATAAACATCAATATGGCTTACCGCGGCATAGAGAAGCTGCTCGACGGCATCCCAGTTGAGAAGGCGCTGATCATCACCGAGCGCATATGCGGCATCTGTTCCCACGTTCATGCATGGAACTCCGTCCGGGTCATCGAGGGCGGCTTAGGCATTGAGGTTCCTGAAAGGGCGAACTACATCCGCGTTCTCACACAGGAATTCCAGCGAATCACGAGCCACCTGATCTTCTTCGGCCACGCCTTCGAGGTTATTGGGCATGAGACTCTCTCGATGCGGGCGTTCCTCCTTAGGGAGCAGTTTATGGACCTCCTGCAATACTTGGGGGGCAACAGGGTCATGCCTTCCGTTCCTATAATCGGCGGCATAAGGCCTAGAGCAGATCTGACCGAGAGCCTGAAGAAGACTATACTTGACCGTTGCGATGCATTTGAAGACAAGTATGCTAACTACGTCCAGAGGGTTCTCGACGACCCGCTTGTCATATCGAGGATTAACGGCATTGGGCTGCTCACGAAAGAGGATGCAATCAAATACCACGCGACCGGTCCAACCGGGCGAGCCTCGGGATGGAGATATGATCTAAGGGCCGATATGAATGAGTACAAGCCCTTCGATTTTAACATTATCGTCCTCGACGGCTGCGATACGAAGGATAGGGTAGTCGATCGTGCGCTGGAAGTTGTTGAGAGCCTAAAGATTATCCGTCAAATCGTAAAGAATATTCCTGAAGGACCCGTAGTTAACCGGAACTGGGTGGCGAAGGAGATGCCGTTCACGACTGCATACAGCGAGAGCTATCGCGGGGAACTCATGCACACCTACGGTCTAGATCACCAAGGTCTGGTTAGGAATTACCAGGTGCGCACCCCGACAATCACCAACCTTGCTGCTATGGAGCACGCATGCATCGGCGATCACGTTACTGAGGCAATACTTACCATCGCAAGCTGCGACCCGTGCCTTACCTGCTGCACAAGGGCGGAGGTTGTGGAGTCTGGGAAGAGCAGGACCATGACCGATTATGAGATCGTAAGAAAGTACGGATGGAGGCGATGACCGTGGACGCATCAGTCTTCTTCATCGCGCGCCTGGTCGTCTCATCAGTCATCGCACTCGTGATCGCTACACTCTACTCGCTAGTACTTCCGGGAATAGAGCGGAAGATCCAAGCAAGGATACAGCAGCGGGTCGGTCCCCCTATACTCATGCCTGGCTTCTGGTCCGTGATCAAGTTCACGTACAAGTCCAAGACCGAGCCGATTGCGCAGATGCCACGTCTCTACAAGTTCCTTATCGGCTTTGGCATCGGTGTGGTCTCGTTGCTCCTCCTATTCAACACGCCTTACTGGTGGTTCGTGCTTGGATGGGGTAGCATCTTAGGTATAGCCGGCATGCTGAAGCTTGAGGAGGTCCTCTACGTCTTCATGGGGTCTCAGTCCCAATCCGTCCTCTCGACCTCAATGCCCGTCCCTGACACCGTCAAGGGATCAAAGTGGCCAGACATCCGCAGGGAATTCAATGAGCAGCACAGCGCCGAGAGGGCTCTAAAGATGATGCTGATAGGCTCCCTGCCGCTCTATCTTGCGCTCATAGTGCCGTTCCTGGTAGCGCGGAGCGTAAACATCAGCGCAGTGGTCTTTGCACAAAACCCTGCATACTACCCATTCACCTCTTGGCTCTCCTTCTCGCTGCCGACGAACCCAGTACTGTTCACGGTTCCCGGATTCATCGCTGCCATCGTCTACTTCTTGGGCTTTGTGATAATCCTGAACGAGAAGCCCTTCTCCATACTCAAGGCAAAGGTTGACCTTATAGAGGGGGGCGTGCTGGAGTATGCCGCTAACCTGAGGGCTGGTTACTACGTGATGCGCAACCTGCTGATGTTTGCGCTGTCCAGCATGTTCGTTACCCTCTTCTTGGGCATACCGTTCGATCCATTCATGCCCGCGATGCTCCTTTTGAATATGGTCTTGAGCCTGATACTGCCTATTGCCCTCTCTGTGCTCGTAGCCTTCTCGCCCATATTCACGTTCAGGCAGATCTATCCGACTGCAATAGGGCTGTCTGCCCTTGGGGTGCTTGCTATGATACTTGCAGTCAGCATATGATTGGTGGTTTGACAATATGCCAAGAATCGCAATAAGGCCAAAATCAGTGATTAACCTGGGCGGGTGGGTATGCGAGCGAAAGCTAACCATACCATACCGCGACTATGTTATTGGAAACCCGTTCGACGAGCCGGTTAAGATATCGTCGCCGATCTACTCCATGGACGACATAAAAGCAATTAAAGACCTCGGTCTTATAGTTGAACCAGTTGCCGGCACTGATCGGCTCGTAGACAAGTTACAAAAGGTCAAGGCATTGATCGAGGCCAACTTGGGCTGACGCCATCTACGGTATTACGAGGGATTCGGATGCGAATCGTCTTCGTTGGAAGCGCCTTGCTTGCAGATGGCTACCGGATGGCAGGCGTGGAGCCCATACCGGTAACCTCGCCCGAGGAGATGCTCAGTTCGTTACTGCCACTCCTTAAGCGCGAGGACGCAGGGATCATCCTTCTGGACTACGACTTCTCATCAAAGGTAAAGGACGATCTCGATAAGATCCGATTGAAGCACGCGATGCCCGCCCTCATAGAAGTCCCGGGGAGGCACCTCTCCGCTGACGTCGACCTCAAATCCACCATAAGCAAGATAATGGGTGTGAAAATGTGAGTTTAATTAATGATTCCCAGTCCAGCGGCCTAAAGCGCCTGATCGATGCACTATTCGAAGAGTCGATGGCAAAGGTGGAATCCATGATCGCCGAAGCAGAGCGCCATTCTTACAAGATTCTGTCCGAGTCTGAGAAGTACTCTCTGAAGAATGCCGATGAGACGCTCGGCTCCTACGCCACAATGGCAACGATCGAGTCTAGGAAGGAGGTATCCAAGGCCGAGATCGAGTCCCGCATGTCGATTCTGCGCATGAAGAATGATTATGTGGAGCAGGTCTTCGAGGCGGCTAAGTCGAGACTACTCGACTACTCCCACTCCAAAGAATACCTCTCCCAGCTCGCAAGGGGGATCCTAGATGCAAGTGCGCTCATCGACGCAGGAGAACTGCTTCTGAACCAGCGTGATATCGATGCCTTGGGGGCAACCAAGCTAAAGGCTATCAGGGGCAAGGGGGTGGCGGTCACCCCTGCACAAATAGGGATCGGCGGCTTTATACTGGTCTCGAAGGACCGCAGGCTGTCAATGGATCGGACATTGGACTGTGCGCTCGCCTCGCAGAAGGAGCTATTGAGAGGAAAGATTGCTGATGAGCTGTTTAGGTGATTCAGATGGTTGTACAAGGAAAAATAAACAAGATCAGCGGTCCCGTAGTCCAGGCTGATGGCGTATCCGGTCTTGAGATGCACGAGCTTACGATGGTTGGAGACGCCGAGCTCATCGGAGAAGTTGTCAGGATCGAGGGGAGCTCCGCAACGATACAGGTGTATGAGGAGACTGGCGGTCTCAAGCCTGGTGAAAAGGTAGTTGGCTCTGGTATGCCGCTGTCCGTCGAACTCGGTCCGGGTCTGCTGCAGAGCATCTATGATGGAATACAGCGACCGCTGGACGTCATTAAGAATCTCACTGGGGACTTCATAGCTAGGGGCGTAAAGACGCCTGCCCTCTCGCGCACTGCCCGGTGGCATTTCATTCCGCGCGCCAAGGTTGGAGAGAGCGTAATCGGCGGCTCGATCTTGGGGACGGTTCAGGAGACGCCCCTCTTCCAGCACCGGATACTCGTGCCGCCTAACGTCAGTGGAACCATTGATGAGATAGCAGATGAAGGCGATTACGTTGTCGAGCACGTCATATGCAAGTTGCGGGGCAAAGGGGATAAGACCGTCGAATTGAAGCTCTACCACCGGTGGCCCGTAAGGGCGCCGCGCCCTTACATTGAGAGGCTAGAGCCCTCTGAGCCGCTCATTACCGGTCAGCGGATAATCGATACGTTCTTTCCGGTCGCAAAGGGCGGCGCAGTAGCAATCCCAGGCGGATTCGGCACTGGAAAGACTATCACGTCACACCAATTGGCCGCGTGGTCAGATGCTGAGATCATCATCTACATAGGATGCGGCGAGCGCGGCAACGAGATGACCGAGGTGCTTCTGACCTTCCCTGACTGGAAGGACCCGAAGAGCGGAAGACCGCTGATGGAGCGGACAGTCCTGATTGCAAACACCTCAAATATGCCCGTCTCTGCGAGAGAGGCGAGCATTTATACCGGCGTGACGATTGCCGAGTACTTCCGCGATATGGGCTACAACGTAGCTATTATGGCTGATTCCACGAGCCGTTGGGCCGAGGCGTTGCGT
>MAGU01000031.1 GCA_001717025.1 Candidatus Methanomethylicus oleisabuli
CATAGGTCTTGGGGCGTTCTACGCTTGGTTTAGCGATGCGCGGCTGCTCGTGGGCTTCGGCTTCGGCGCTTGCCTCGTGAGCCTCTTCGCAAGGGTCGGCGGCGGGATATACACGAAGGCAGCAGACGTCGGTGCTGACCTAGTTGGGAAGGTAGAGGCAGGGATCCCAGAAGACGATCCGAGGAACCCTGCGGTCATAGCAGACAACGTGGGCGATGCCGTTGGTGATTGCGCGGGAATGGGCGCAGACCTATTCGAGACCTACGTTGTAACGGCGATGGCTGCGATGCTTCTAGCATCTTCGCCCATAGTTTTGGGCAAGTTTGGCACCAATGGCATCGTGCTGCCGCTCATAATAGGCGCCACGGCGATCTTCGCCACCATAATCGGGTCATTGTTTGTGAGGCTCGGAAAGGACAAGAAGATAATGAACGCGCTCTACAAGGGCCTGATAGCCACGACCATAATGTCGGCCATCCTGTTCTATGTCGTGGATTATTGGCTGCTGGGCGGCAACTTGGGCATATTCATATCATCACTCGTTGGGCTAGGCGTTATGGCGTGCCTAGTAGTCATTACTGACTACTACACGTCGTACTCCCACAAACCGGTCATCAGCGTCTCGGAGGCGTCTAAAACAGGCGCTGGAACGAACATCATAGCAGGGCTCGGGATGGGCATGAGGAGCACATTCCTGCCTGTGATCGTCATTGTCATCGGGATACTCGTCTCTTACTATGCGTCGGGCGGCATGGCGTCACCAGAGATGGGCGTCTTCGGGATTGCGATAGCGGCAGCGGCAATGCTATCGACCACCGGCATGATCGTATCTATAGATGCGTTCGGCCCGATTACCGATAATGCCGGCGGCATCGCCGAGATGGCGGGGCTGCCAGAGGAAGTCCGGAACGTTACTGATCCACTAGACGCAGTAGGCAACACGACCAAGGCGGTGACGAAGGGGTATGCCATAGGATCCGCCGCGTTAGCATCGCTATCGCTCTTTGCGGCATACAAGGATGAGATCGTCATGAGGACCGGATCGTTCCTCCTCTCACTCGAAGATCCTTTCGTCCTCGTTGGGCTGCTCCTTGGCGCGGCGATACCCTTCCTCTTTGCGTCGTACCTCATGACGGCGGTCGGGAGGGCGGCATTCCAGATCGTCGAGGAGGTCAGGAGGCAGTTCAGGGAGATAAAGGGCATAATGGATGGGACGGCAAAGCCGGACTATGGCAAAGCGGTGGACATCGTGACGAAGGCCGCCCTCAAAGAGATGGCCGTGCCGGCAATAGTGGCAATACTCTCACCGCTTCTAGTGGGATTCCTGCTAAATGAGCGGGCGCTCGGCGGCATGCTGATGGGCGTTATCCTGTCCGGCTTACTCCTTGCACTGCTCATGACTACAGGGGGGGCGATCTGGGACAACGCCAAGAAGTACATTGAACTGGGCAACTTCGGCGGCAAGAGGAGCCCGGCGCATGCGGCAGCCGTGGTCGGCGATACAGTCGGCGATCCATTCAAGGACACCGCCGGGCCTGCCATCAACCCCTTGATCAAGGTGATGAACACGATATCCATACTGTTCATCGGGTTGATCTTGGCGTTCTCGGTGCTGTGATGAATGCCTGAAGGGGTGCCCAACGCCCCCTCTTTTTTGCCTTATTTGGCGCGGGTTATCGCCTCTCCTTGCGTTCATTCTCTACCTTGATGAGATACCTGAGAACGTAATCCATGGTCTTCCGGCGCTTATCTTGGCTATCATGAAACCTCAGCTGTTTCTGAAGCTCCAGTAAGGCGATGTATGTGTCCTCCTTCACTCTTATCAAAAAAGTTCGCTCGGACAAGGTTCCCACTCGAAACAACTCTGCGTCTTGAGCTGATAAATGTAACTCTGGTTTGTCTGTTGCCCTGTCTTGTCGTTGAATAGATGTGTATAAGAGACAGGAGTCGACGATTGTTAGTGCCTCAGATACCCTAGGGGCCATCATCTTTCCCATCTGTTTGCATGACTATCTTCATCGGCATTAGAACTTATCAATTTTAGTCTATAACTGTTTTGGGCTGTCTTTCATATAGAAGTCTGATGCGACTAGCCAACCCTTTTTAGGGTACAGCGTCATGCTGTACACCAT
>MAGU01000003.1 GCA_001717025.1 Candidatus Methanomethylicus oleisabuli
GACCCAAAGGGGGACTTCCCGGTATTGGTGAGGCTCATCCCGCTCGAGACGGGGCAGATCAGGCACAATGCCCTAGAGGCGGCGAGGGTCATCGCGACCAAGGCGATGTCTGTGGCGCTAGGCGACACCGGATATCACCTAAAGGTCAGGACCTACCCGCACCAGGTGCTAAGGGAGAACAAGATGATGGCGTTCGCTGGAGCTGACCGCCTCCAGGACGGCATGAGGAGGTCCTTCGGCAAGCCGTGCGGCACCGCAGCGAGGGTTGATGCCCTTCAGCCGATAATCGACCTGAAGGTTCCGGCGGGGAAGAGAAAGGAGGCGCGCTACGCGCTGAGCCTGGCCTGCGCAAAGATGCCCATGCCCTGCAGGGTAATCGATGTCAAGTAGGGCCGAGATAGGGCGGGGTAATGCGGGTAGCCGGGCGCGTCGGCCAGCGGGCGCGGCATCCGTCGGGTGCAGCCAGATTAACCGTTTTTTAGCGGCCGCCCCATAGCCAATCAACGGTCATCTATTGCGCTCTTATCTTATATTGAGGGAAGGCTAACCAATCATAGCTGGATGCTCCAATGAGCGACTATGACTTCGAGCTTGAGAGGGTGATAAGGGAGGCCAGGGGCAGGGGTGCGAGGGCGATCCTGATACAGGCTCCGGATGGCCTGAAGCAGCACCTTGCGGAGTTCTACGCCAGGCTCGAGGCGGAGGGGTTCTCACCGATGATCTCGGCGGATCCGTGCTACGGCGGATGCGACTTGGCAGAGGACGAGGCTAGGAGGGTCGGGGCGGACATGATCGTGCACATAGGCCACCACAGGTTCTCGTGCGCTGATGAGGCGGTGCCAACAGTTTACGTCCCGGCGGCGCACATAGCCGACCTGAGCTGGCTGGCAGAGAAGGCGGCGGGGCTGCTGGCGCGCAGGGGGTTCAGGTCGGCAGGGCTTGTGGCGAACACGCAGCACCAGCCCTACATAGGCGAGTTCGCGAGGGCGCTTGAGGCGGCAGGGGTGCGGGCGGTAGTCGACCGGAAGACCGGCGGGCTGGTCCTTGGTTGCAGGACGGCTGCGGCCACTGCAATAGAGGGCGATGTGGACGCCTTCCTCTTCATCGGCGGGGGGGACTTCCATGCGCTGGGGGTCGCGAAGGCGGTGGATAAGGAGGTCTACGCCGCTGACCCATACCGGGGGGAGGTCAAGGACATGGCGCCTATCAAGAAGAAGGAGCTCGCCAAGAGGTGGTGGTCGATAATGGAGGCCACGCGCGCCAAGACGTTCGGGGTCGTCGTCGTGGCGAAGTCTGGTCAGCTCGACATGGAGGGCGCCAGATCGCTTAAGGCGAGGCTTGAGGGCAAGGGTAAGAGGGCGTTCATAATAGCGGCAGGAGAGGCGAGCTGGGAGAGGCTGGCGGGGTTCTCCTTTGCGGACGCGCTCGTGGTGACGGGCTGCCCGAGGGTCGCGCCGGACAACCAGGCGAGCTACCCAAAGCCGGTGCTCAACATGCAGGAGTGCGAGGAGCTCCTGAAGAGGCTGTGAGATCATGATCGCCTCGAAGAGCGACCTCGAGATCGCCCTCGAGAGGGTCGGGCAGTTCTCAAACCCCAAGATAAGGTTCGAGCAGTACCGGCTGCCCGCCCCCCAAGTCGCGGAGATACTTTGGTACGTAGGGCTGAGGCACGGCGACATAGAGGGGAGGGTCGTCGCCGACCTCGGCTGCGGCACAGGCATGTTCACGATAGGGGCTGCGCTCATGGGTGCGGAGATGGTCGTCGGCATAGACCTTGACACGGAGGCGATCATGGCGGCGAGGGGTGCCGCCGGCAGGCTTGGGGTGGGAGGGAGCACGCACTTCGTGGAGGGCGACGCGGGCCACCCGCCGGCGAGGGCGGACGTGGTCATACAGAACCCGCCATTCGGCGTCAGGGTCAGGGAGGCAGACAGGGCGTTCCTTAGGGGGGCACTGGAGTGCGCGCCGACGGCATACTCCCTCCACAAGGGCGGCCTGAAGGTGAGGGGGTTCATCGCCAGTTACGCCAAAGAGCTGGGGGGCAGGATCGACGAGATCCTGCCGTTAAAGATAAAACTACCCCCTACATATCAGTTTCATAAAAAGAGATTTCATGCGGTTGATGTTGATCTTTATAGGATCGTGAGGGATTGAGAATGGCAAAGTCAAGCAAAGATGTCGTAATGCCCGGGGACGAGTTGGGCGTTATCGAGGAGTATATGCCGGGCAACGGCACCTACGAGGACGACGGCAAGATCAAGGCCAGCAGCGTAGGCACGCTTGACCTCGATACAAAGAGCAGGAAGGCTGGAGTCAGTGTGAGCCGGAAGTTCTCCGTGCCTGAGGTGGGCGACCTCGTGGAGGGCATAGTGACGCTCGTGAAGGATGACAAGGCGGTCGTCAGCATAGTAGGAATCAGGGGGAAGAGGCCGCTCACGGGCGAGTTCACGGGCGAGTTGCACATATCGCAGGCGGCTAAGAGCTACACCAAATCTATGCATGACGTCACCAATGTCAATGACAGGATACTCGCAAAGGTCATAACGGGGTGGACCCCCTATCAGCTGTCCACCGCCGACGACAACTTGGGGGTGATATTCGCGACGTGCACCAAGTGCGGCGACAGCCTTGTGCTCAGGGGGGACAAGCTTGTTTGCTTGGCTGAGAAGGTCTACGAGAGGAGGAAGGTGTCGAGCGAGTATTCGTTGAGGGAGTGAGAGAATGAATGTCAAGGTAATATCAGAGACCAAGAACACGATTGAGATTGAGATTGCCGAAGAGGATCATACGTTGGGGAACTACCTGAGGTCCATGCTGCTCGCCGAGCCGAAGGTCAAGCAGGCGGGTTACCAGATCGTCCACCCGCTGACCGGCGGAATACGGGTCTTCGTTGTGACTGAGGACGATGCCAACCCAAGGAAGGTCATGGATAGCGCCATCACCAAGATGGAGGCGCAGGCAATGGAGTTCAAGAGCAAGTTCATGAAGGCGCAGGCGTAGGTCGGGCGCAGCAAGGACCCACGCCCTAACCCACGCACGCCTTAGTTGTGAAAGAGGGGCGCGCATTGGCGACTGATGCCCTTTTGAGGGCGAGGCTCCAGGCCATCTGCGGCGACAGGGGGCTAGCGCAGCTTGGGGACGCTTTTGTAAATCTAGTGTACTCGCTGGCCAAGTCGAGGCACCTCGGGACGCCGGTTGGAGAGAAGGTCCCGGACAGGGTCCTCTCGGAGGCGCTAGGCATGTCAGGCCTCCCAGCGCCGGCGAGGCTCAAGTGCGGGGAGAGGGGCGACATAGTCGAGGCCGCCCTTGCCCAGGCGTGGATCGGGGGGATGATGACAATCGACGAGGCGGCGGACGCCGTGCGGCAGGAGCTCTCGAGGATGAGGTGCCGGAGCGCTGCGCTCGAGCGGGAGGCCGCCGCAAGGGCATTCTCGACGCTGCTCAAGTCGGCAGTGGCAAAGATCGAGGCGGCGGAGGGGCAGTGATGGAGGGGCACCACCGCACTAGGAGGAGGGCTGAGGGGAAGGATGGGAAGAGAAAGCGGGGTGACGGAAAGGTGAAGAGGGAAAGCAGGGTCCTCTTCATTGATGAGGTCGGCGGGGTGGTTGGGATGGAGGGGGAGGGGGCTGTC
>MAGU01000032.1 GCA_001717025.1 Candidatus Methanomethylicus oleisabuli
GCTATGCCGATGAGTACCTGGCCGATGTTGAAAGGCACCTCCGCCGCGGCGGCATATCCGAGTATGAGCTGCTCGTACAGGAAGTAGCCGGCGACCATCACTGCCCCCGACGCCACCGTGCAGACGATCGTCCACCCGACCTCCGGTCCCCTGAATGCCGCCAGCGCCAGTATCAGCCCCCCAGTTGCGATGCCCAATGCCGCCCAAACATATGCGCTGATCGAGATGAGCACCGTCACCTGGCCCAGCAGAGGCAGCCCGAGCGTCACCTCCGACTCGCCTACGTATAGCGCCGACCCTACCGCGTACACCGCTGCTGCTATGCCGACTGCGATCGCCGCAGATAGCCCCCTCCAAGCCCTCTGCGATAGCGATGGCTGCCTGGACGAGAGGAACCCGAGCAACCCCCCCTCCGCCCCCTTGATAAGAAGCGTCGCTGGCGCGAAGATGTAGTATCCCATCACGATGTCTGCTATCATAGACCCAACCCCGCCGGCGAAGGCGCCTGCCCTTGCGCCCGCGAGGAGGGCGACCGCGTAGACCGCCGACTCGCCAACGTTGAAGTAGCCACGGGTCGCAGGGACGAATATCGTGAATATAAGCGTCGCCACAGCCACCAGCCCAGTGTAGGCTGCATAGAGCGGTATGTCGCGAGCGGGTATCATTTTCCTTCCCCGCAGTTAGGTACGCGCGCAGGCAAAAAAAACTGCCTATCGGCATGAGTGCACCCCAACTTAATTAAATATCCCGGCGTTAAGAGTGAAGGAGGAAGGTGTACGTTTTTTGCCAGAACTGCGGGACGTCATGTGGACTGAGAAGTACAGGCCGAGGACGCTTGACGAGATAGTCGACCAGTCTGAGATCGTCGAGCGGCTGAGCAGGTTCGTAAGGGAGCGGTCTATGCCGCACTGCCTCTTTGCAGGCACCCCCGGCACGGGCAAGACTACGGCGGCGATGTGCTTTGCACACGACCTGTACGGTTCGGACGTCAGGAAGAACTACCTGGAGCTGAACGCCAGCGACGAGAGGGGCATAGACGTCGTCAGGACGACCGTGAAGAACTTCGCCAGGACCGTCAGCATGGCCAGCGTCCCATTCAAGATACTGGTCCTGGACGAGGCGGACAGCATGACGCCGGAGGCGCAGCAGGCGCTGCGGCGTACCATGGAGATGTACACGAGCACATGCAGGTTCATACTAGCCTGCAACTACTTCACAAAGATCATTGAGCCCATCCAGTCAAGGTGCGCATTCTTCAGGTTCGTCCCTTTAAGAGCAGATGACGTTAAGGGCCGAATCAAGCTAATCTGCGAGCAGGAGCACGTCAAAATAACCCCCAAGGGTATGGACGCCCTTGTCTACATCGGCGGCGGAGACCTGCGGCGTACCATCAATACCCTGCAGGCCGCCTCAGCCTCCAGCGAAACGGTGGACGAGAATGTGGTCTACCGCATCTCTGGGAGAGTAAGCCCTAAGGAGCTGCGGGAGGTGCTCGGCGAGGCGATGGCAGGCAACTTTAACGGGGCCAGGGAGCGGACGATAAGGCTGATGGTGGACTATGGGCTATCCGGGCTCGACGTCGTCAAGCAGCTGCACCGCGAGGTGCTCGGCATGCCTGTCAGCGAGAAGGCGAAGCTCCAGCTCATTGACGTCATCGGAGAGGCGGAGTACAGGCTCCTTGAGGGAGGCAGTGATGAGATCCAACTCAACGCCCTGATCGCCAAGATCGCGCTCCTAGCAGGCAGGGCATGAGCGGACCGACGGAGACTGATTGTGGAAGGCAGATCGCAATGTCTGCGACCAATGAAGAAGCCGGAACTCGGGTTGCGGGGCGGGTGCCATGGACTGAGGAGTTCATGCCAGCACGCCTTGATGATATGGCTGGCAACCGCACTGCGGCGGAGCAGCTGCTGAGCTGGGTCAAGGACAGGCTGGCTGGGCAGGCGAAAAAGAAGACCGCGCTGCTCCACGGCCCGCCAGGCACCGGCAAGACGCTGTCTGTGTCGATAGTAGCGAGGATGCTGGATGCCGAGCTCATAGAGATGAACGCCAGCGACTTCCGGACCGAGGTGCTCGTCGAGAAGGTCGCCGGTGGCGCCGCCACGCAGGCGTCGCTCTTCGGGAAGAGGGCGAAGATCATCTTCCTGGACGAACTGGACGGTCTCTCAGGGAAGGAGGACAGGGGTGGAGTGGGCGCGATCGCAGCCGTCATAAATAACTCGAGGTATCCCGTCGTATTGGCGATGAACGACCCGTGGGACCCGAAGTTCAGGTCGCTGAGGGACATCTGCGAGATGATAAAGTTCAGCCGGATCAGGACGCCTAGCATCGCAGCACAGTTGAAGAAGGTGGCGATGGCAAAGGGGCTGCTCTTTACCGAGGGGGCGATCGAGATGGTGGCAGAGCGGGCTGGCGGCGACCTCAGGGCTGCGATAAACGACTTCCAGATGGTGGCGAGTGGGAGGAGGAGCCTCGCCGAGGAGGACGTCGGGATGCTCTATGAGAGGACCCAAGAGAAGGGCATCTTCGACGTCATGAAGGGCGTCTTCTCCGCGGACACCGTCCTCGAAGCCAAGCTCGCCTTAGAGGGGGCGCCGGCAGACATCGAGATGCTCCTGCAGTGGATAAACGAGAACATCGCCGTGCAGTACCCTGCGGCTGCCGAGCGGGCCGAGGCCTACGACTGGCTCTCCAAGGGGGACTTCTTCATGAGCAACGCCCGCAGGAAGCAGATGTGGGGCCTCATGGGCTACGGAATCGAGCTGGCGGCGGGGGGCGCGGCTCTCGCCAGGAGGGGCGATTACGCCTTCGCAAGGTACAGCTTCCCCAAGCGCATCGGTGCAATGAGCAAAACAAAGGAGGAGAGGGGCGCCAAGAAGGAGCTCCTCTTATCCATCGGTCGTGATGCGCATGTCTCGAAGAAGAAGGCGATTCTCGAGTACCTGCCTTACATCGAGATCATAACGCAGGCAGGGGGCTTCAAGGAGCGGGCTGCAGGGGTTCCAAAGCCTGAGGGCCAGGGTGGCGCCTCCGTCGCCAAGCCCGAAGGCGGCTCCTCCGACCAGAGAACCGATGATGGCCCGCGGGAGGCCAACCCTCGCACGAGGAGCGGACGGCGACCGAAGAGGTCGGGCGCATCTGCTGCAAAGGCAGGTAGCAACTCCGACATACTCAGCTGGCTTGACGATAGTAAGGCTCCCTGAGCTTAGAGGCTTCTTCGAAGAGGCGCCTGATGTCAGAGTCCGAGCAACCTGAGCGCATCGGTCCTAGGGCGTCTATGAGGTTATCGGACCTCATCAGGCACGGCTTTAGCCTACCGTCGCTCGTGACCCTGAGCCTGGTGCAGTTTGCGCAGAAGTGGGCGCTGTTGGCAGGCCTTACGACCTCGACGGTCAGGCTGCCTATCAGATACCTCTTCCTGTTGTTCATCTCGCCCCTCGTCTCGACGCGGTCCGCCATGGCGCTGAGGCGGCTCTCCACGCCCGACAGGTCAAAGTAATGCCTTCTGAAGAACTCCGCATCGAGATTCAAGTCCTCGAGTTCTATGAGCTGCAGCGCGCCACCTATGCCCCGTGCATAGCCTAGCAGCTCGTCCACCTCATCGTCGTTGATGTCTTTCATTATGACGGCGTTTATCTTCACATCTATGCCGAGATCCTTTGCTATCTTTATCCCCGAGAAGACCTCCGCGAGCGCGCCCTTGGTAAGCGAGGCGTAGACGCACGGTCTTACGCTCGGAAGCGAGACGTTAATCCTCCTCAGCCCGGCGTCCCAGAGTGCATGCGCCCTCTGCTTGAGGAGCGTCCCATTCGTTGTAATCGCCACGTCATCCATGCCCATTGCAACCGTGCCGCCGATTATCTCTGCAAGGTCGAGCCTGAGCAGCGGCTCGCCGCCCGTGTACTTGACCCTCCTCACGCCAACCGACTTTGCCACCCGCATCATACGGAGCACCTCATCCAGGGTCATCTCTGACGAGCCGCCCCCCTCCCCTTCGTGGTGGCAGTAGACGCATTTGAGGTTGCACCTCTGAGTGAGGCTCACCCTGAGTCCTTTAACCGTCCTGCCGAAGGGGTCTATCACCTGGTTGCGCCCCCCCTCGTCTGGATCTGCCCCGCTATGAACTTAGCCACCTCTGCCGCGTCGGTCCTAAGCCAGGCAGCACCGGGCAGCGATAGCGGGTCCGCAGAGGCGACGGCAACGACCCCCCTCAGCCTCCCCGCGATGGCCAGGTCCTCTTGGCCGCGTGCTATGAACACCTTCTTTATATCCGCGTCCTTGAATCCCTCGCAGATAACGACGTCCGGGTCCAGGTGCGCCATGGCGCCGATCGCCCCCTCAAGCCCCTCGCCAGGAAGGTAAACCGTCGCCATGCCGCAGGCGTCCACTAGGGCAGACGCCAAGGCACCCGACTCCCTAAAGAGATGCGTGTCCTTCCCGCCATCCGGAGGCGACGAGTGTGCCGAGTGCTTCACGGCGCACGCCCTGATGCCCAGCTTTGAGAGCTCTGCCACGACGCCAGTTATCAGGCGGGTCTTGCCATAGTCGCTACCTGGCGCCACTATAGAGAATACTGTCGTCTTTTGCGGCATCGACTCACACTTGCAACAAAATGCGACCATGACTTAAATCTTTGCTCCATGCCTCGCACCTTCAAGCGTCCATCCCCGTTAGCCTCCGGCAGACGTCGAGCGCGCAACAAGATGGAAGCCGCAACTTCGCGGCCAGCTAATGGGCGTTTGTACCCTATAAATAATGGCTGGCTTAGCCGATGCCAGCGTGCAACTCGGCGGGTCTAGCCAGGTC
>MAGU01000033.1 GCA_001717025.1 Candidatus Methanomethylicus oleisabuli
TGTGTATAAGAGACAGGGACTCGATAGTGCTGCTCGAAGCAGACCCTGCCGAGATCTCAAAGCGGAGGCAGAATGATGCCGCCATAAGAGCGAGGGAAGCCGACTCCCCAGAGCGGATCAGCGAGCATCAGATGTTGGGCAGGGCAGGCGCGGCGGCTCTCGCCGTGATGACCGGGTGCACCATCGTTATCGCGCACAACAGGGAGGGCGCAGCAGACCTGGCGGCGAGCGCAATCGCCGATCTATTCATGTGAGTTCGATTGAATATGGCATTTGAGTTCTTATTTGACGCCTTCAATGGAATGGTAACCGCGCTGTCAAACGCGTTCGGGCCTTGGAACGACTATCCCCTGGCCGCCGTAACGATCCTCATCATCGCAATACTGATGACCTCAATATCGACCATCGCCACGAGGCTGCTTGTTGACGTCAACCTCATGCGGAGGCGCAACATCGAGATGAGAGAGTGGCAGAGCGCCTACAGCAAGGCGATCAAGGCGAAGGACGAGAAGGCGATCGCCAAGCTCAAGAAGAAGGAGCCGGCAATCAAGCGCGCCCAAGCCGAGATGTCGAAGGACCAGTTCAAGCCCATGCTGGTGACGATGGTACCATTCTTCATATTCTACTACCTCTTCAGCGCAGTCTTCGGCAACAACCAAGTCGTCGTTGCATACGCGCCGATAAACCTCCCCTTCTTGGGGGCACAATATCCCTTCTGGCTCTGGTACCTGATCACAACATTCAGCGTCTCAGCGCTCGTACAGCGCCTCTTCAAGATGCCGACTTACAGCGACTGACGGCATCATATGTTATGGCGCGATGTGGCATGGATTGGGATTGCATATACGGCATGATATGCTATCATGCGATAAACACGCCCCGCTAGGGGCGGCAACAACCTTTTTCTGACAGCTCGAACCCGGTTATCACAGGAGTCGGTGTTCTGCATGAAAATCACATTTCCAAACGATCTCGTCATTACCATAAGCGGGCCCGCAGGCTCAGGCAAATCACACTGCGCAACCCGAGTCGCAGAGCGGTTCGGAATACCCTGCCACTCGGCGGGCGCAGTATTCAGGGCAATGGCCGCCGAGAGGGGGGTCTCTATAGTAGAGCTCTCAAGGATTGCCGAGTCTGACCCAGATGTAGACCGTGAGGTCGACCGGCGCACAGCCGAATTGGCAAAGAATGGCGCCTCTATAATAGAGGGCAGGCTCGTCGCGTGGTTCACAACAGGTGATAGGAGGCTTAGCTTCTACCTCACGGCGCCCTTCGAGGAGAGGGCTAGGCGCATCGCCGAGCGGGAGTCCATATCCCTCAAGGAGGCGGCCTCCATAACAAGGGCAAGGGAGGCCAGCGAACGCAGGCGTTACAAGATGCTCTACTCGCTCGACATATCCGACCTATCCAACTACGACTTTGTCATCAACACTGCCAAGTGGGGCAAGGAAGCGGTCATAGAGCTGCTCGAGTCGATCATCAGGATGTACATAAGGCAGTGCAGCCAATAGTCGCGCGGGCGCATCGTGAAGGGTAAGTATATTGGAATGGTAAGCGTTCGTTGATGTGGATGAATGTGTGGAAGGTGTCCTGATTGGAGCGGAGCGAGGAGTTCCTGGTCAAGAGCGATGAGCGGTCGAGCCCCAACCACGGATGGGCGCCCTTAGAGCGCCCGATAAAAGAGTACCTCTCAACCGGCGTTATAAACCTCGACAAGCCGCCAGGTCCCAGCAGCCACGAGGTAGTAGCGTGGGTCAAGCGCCTCCTCTCGGTGGACCGGTCAGGTCACGGCGGCACATTGGACCCGAAGGTCAGCGGCGTGCTGCCAGTTACCCTTGGGAGGGCGACACGCATCATCGCATTCCTCATGAGGTCCGGCAAGGAGTACGTCTGCCTCATGGAGCTGCATGGGGAGGTAGCAGAGGAGCGCCTCACTGCCGCCATTAAAGAATTCGTTGGGTCGATCTACCAGCTCCCCCCAGTCAGGTCAGCTGTGAAGCGGGCGCTGCGAATAAGGACCATCTACTCCATAGACGTGATCGAATCGAGTGGTAAGTTCGTCCTGATGCGGGTTAGCTGCGAAGCAGGGACATATATCCGGAAGCTGTGCCATGACATAGGCGAGGTCCTAGGGTGCGGCGCGCACATGCGTGAGCTGCGAAGGACGCGGGCAGGTCCGTTCAGCGAGAACGAGGGCATCCATACCCTGCACGAGCTTCTGGACGCTATCACCCTTTGGAAGGCGTCTGGGGACGAGTCCATGCTAAGGTCAATCATAAGGCCTATAGAGGAGGCTATCGGAACATTCCCGAAGGTCTTCATAAGGGACTCGGCTATCGATGCCTTCTGCCACGGCGCAAACCTAGCCTCCCCTGGGCTTACCAAGGTGAGCGCCTCCGTCAAGGCCGGCGACGGCGTCTGCGTCATGAGTGGCAAGGGCGAGCTTGTTGGGATCGGAAAGGCGAGGATGTCCGCGCAGGAGATGATGAAGGCCGACCACGGCATACTCGTCGACAACGAGAGGGTCGTCATGGAGCCTGGAACATATCCAAAGGGGTGGTCCACAAAGTGACTCCAACGGCGCCAGATCAAGGCAGGAGCGAACTCCCCCAGCACTACTACTCAAGATCACCGCGTAGGTCAGACAGGAGCTATGTGATCAAGTTTACCATTAAGGGGCGCATAATCGAGCTCGCAAGCTCAGGGGGAGTCTTCTCGAAGGAGAAGGTCGACCTTGGGACTCAGGTCCTGCTGGCAAGCCTAGAGCTCCCTGATCGCGGTGCCCTCCTCGACCTCGGCTGCGGGTATGGCGCCATAGGCGTAACCGTTGCCAAGCTGCGCCCGGGCATTAAGGTTACTATGGCTGACGTCAATCCGATCGCTGTCAAGCTTGCCACCCAGAACATCGAAAGGAACGCGGTAGACAATGCGTCGGCAGTAATTAGCGACCTCTACTCAGGGCTCGGTGGGGCAAGGTTCGATATGATAGTCTCAAACCCCCCGCTCGCAGCGGGATACGCCGTCATCTTCCCCATGATCGAGGGAGCGTTCAACAGCCTGAATCCGTGCGGCCGCTTGGTCCTGGTGCTCAGGAAAGGCATAAACGCCATCCCGAAGAGGATGGAAGAGGTATTCGGTAACGTCACGCTCGTTTCTAGGAGGAGCGGTTACCGCGTCTTCATGTCCGAGGTGATGCCCTCAGGGCAGGATCGCCTGCCCGCCGAGGGGAAGGAAAAAGCAAAATAAGAAGTACATGCTGATTCCTAAGGAGGGCAATGAGTGCCGAAGTATCCTAGCCTGGTAGGGAGCAATCCGGAGAGGGCTCACGCCTGGAGAACGGGCTAGTTCCTGTCAAGTCAGCTTGTGACTCGTCAGGGTCTCGGGGGTTCAAATCCCCCCTTCGGCGCCACCAGACATTACCGTTCTATGGAAGCCACACGATCTGTAACCTCAACCTTTGCCCCCTTAATGCCCAACCAAAGCGAGCCACATTCGCGCCTTTCAAAAATCGCTCCCTTCAGCCGTTAGAGTTAAATACTAATATATTGTTTCTAATTTGCCTCTAAGAAGGGGTGCGTCTATTGAGTTCATCGTATCGACATATTGTCCGAATAATCGATGCTGATCTGAAAGGTGAGGATAAGGTAGCATACGCGTTGAGCAACATAAGGGGCGTGGGCATAAACATGGCATACGCAATCACCCGAACATGTGGCGTCGACCCTGAGGGGCGAGTTGGCCTGCTTCAGGACAGCGACCTAAAGAGGATTGAGGAGGCGCTGGCAACCATACAGAGCAGGTTCCCTCCGCGCATGCTTAACAGAAGGAAAGACCCGTTTACTGGTAAGGACGTTCACCTGCTCGGCTCTGATCTTGTGGTTGGCATGAAGGCAGACATAGACTTGATGAGGAAGACCAAGTCGTGGAAGGGTATACGGCACTCCTTGGGACTCAAGGTCCGCGGGCAGTGCACCAGGACTACAGGCAGGTTCGGCACCGCAGTAGGCGTTTCGAAGAAGTCAGCCATTCAGCAGGCACAGAAGCCTTCTACTTCAGCCCCTGCTGGGCAGGCGTGAGGTGTTCTGAATGGGAGATCCTAAGAAGAGCAGACGTTTATGGCAGGGTCCGAGGCATCCTTGGAAGAAGGAGAGCCTCCAGAATGAGCTGGCCCTGATTGGAAAGTTCGGTCTGAGGAACAAGAGGGAGCTCTGGCTGGCGAACTCGGTACTCAAGTCCTACAGGGCGCAGGCTAGCGCCATACTCGGCCTAAGCGAGGCGGAGAGGGCTGCCCACGAGAAGGAGCTCATCCAGAAGCTATCTAACCTTGGTCTCTTGGGTGAGGATTCCGTCCTCGACAACGTCCTGGGTCTGAGCGTCGATGACATCCTTGAGAGGCGGTTGCAGACCGTTGTCATGAAGCTAGGTCTTGCGCACACCCCTCATCAGTCAAGGCAGCTGATAGTGCACGGTCACGTTAAGATAGGAGACCATCGCGTAACGGCTCCTGGATACATGGTTAGCCGGAAAGAGGAGCCGCAGATCTCCTGCGATCTTGTCCTCGCCACGGTTCCAGAGTCAGCCGCCAACGCCGCCGCTGCAAGGGGGGCATGATGAGTGTCTAAGTTCGATAAGGGCATGAAGTGGGGCCTCGCAAACATCTATAGCTCATACAACAACACAATAGTCCACATCACCGACCTGACTGGTGCCGAGACCGTCTCGTTCCAGTCCGGCGGGCGAATAGTAAAGTCCGACCGCGAGAAGCCGTCGCCGTACGCCGCGATGGTCTCAGCGACCCGGGCGGCGCAGGAAGCCCTTGAGAAGGGGATTAGCGGGATACACATTCTGATCAGGGCGCCAGGCGGACACAAGAGCAAGACGCCAGGTCCAGGTGCGCAGGCGTCCATAAGGGCTCTGGCAAGGGCAGGCATGATAATAGGGAGGATAGAGGACGTTACCCCCGTTCCTCACGACACCACTAGAAGGCCGGGTGGAAGGAGAGGCAGGAGGGTCTAGTCGGGTCGAGAAGGCTTAAATATCCTTCTCAATTTTTCAATTTTGATCATGGGGGGAACTGTTTCGTGGACGTTGAGATTCTCGATGCGACCGATGGGCAACTCAGGGTAATGGTCAGGGGCGTTGACCCGACATTCATGAATGCCATGAGGCGCATCATAATGTCCGAGATACCCGTCCCGTCGATCGAGCTGGTCTATATCATCGAGAACACCGGCGTCCTCTATGACGAGATTATCGCCCACAGGATGGGCTACATACCTCTTAAGGGCGGCGAGGCCTTGATCTTCACAAAGGACTGCGAGTGCCAGGGGAAGGGGTGCCCGAGGTGCGAGGCGATCCTTACCATGGACGTCACGGCAAGCGAGAACAGCTTCAAGGTCCTGTCAGGCAGGCTCAAGGCTGAGGGGTCGGTATTCGCTGCGAACACGGAGATACCGATCGCAGAGCTAAACGCTGGGCAGAGGCTTGCCTTGGAGGCTAGGGCGCGGCTGGGCACGGCAAAGCAGCACGCCAAGTGGCAGCCGGTCTCTATAGCGGTTGTGAAGTATGAGCCGCAGGTCAAGATAGACCAGAAGACATGCGACCTATGTGCCCTCTGCGTTGACGAATGCCCTAAGAAGATCCTTGAGATCAAGGATAAGCGCTTGGTGGTGACGTCGCCGCTGGTCTGCTCGCTGTGTAAGGTCTGCGAGAGCATATGCCAGAAGGGGTCTATCAAGGTAACGTATAACGATTCGAACGCCGTGCTGACTATAGAGAGCACGGGAGGGATGACTAACGAGGAGCTGGTCTCGGCTGCAACCGACGTCCTGCTCAAAAAATGTTCAAGCTTAAGAGATGCTCTAAAAGAACTGCCGGAGGCAGCGTAATTGGTCAAAAGAACATTACCTACAAACCCGAAGACGAGGCGCCTGATCAAGCTACTCAGGAAGGCTTCCAGATCGAACGAATCAGCGGTGTGGAGAACCCTGTCTGAATCCCTCACGACGCCGACAAGGAGGAGGGTATCGATTAACGTAAGCAAGATTGACAAGCTGACGGTGGAAGGAGACACTGTCGCGGTCCCGGGGAAGGTCTTGGGATTCGGAAACATAAGCAAGAATGTCGACGTTGCAGCGCTCTCGTTTAGCCAGTCCGCAAAGGATAAGATCGCCCAGGCGGGGGGCAGAGCGATGACGTTTGAGGACCTGATGAGCGCCAACCCGCATGGCAAGAACGTGAAGATATTGAGGTGAAACCGATGTCCGATGTCGTTTATATTGATGGCACAAATCTCCGCCTTGGAAGGGTCGCATCTATCGTTGCGAAGCGCCTGATCAATGGGGAGCACGTCGTTGTTGTAAATGTGGAAAAGATGGTCGTCTCTGGTAGCCGGGCGTCCGTCATGAGCAATTACCAGCGATGGATGGACCTAGGGACTCACAAGAACCCCGAGGCGGTTGGCCCGAAGCAGCACCGTTCGCCAGACAGGCTGCTCTTCTACTCGATAAGGAACATGTTGCCGAAGTCGCCGTCTGGGAAGGTTGCCCTCAAGCGGCTGAAGGTCTACATAGGCGTGCCGGAGGAGCTAAGGTCCGCCCAGTTGCAGACCATAGAAGACGCAGACGTAAAGACCCTGCGGGGCAATTACATCCAGCTTATTGATCTGTCAAAGATGTTAGGGTGGTCACTCCCATGAGCGAGAAGGTTGTAATCGTAAGCGGGAAGCGAAAGACCGCAGTGGCTCGCGCCACTGCAACCAACGGCAACGGCAAGGTCACTATCAATGACGTTCCGCTGGAGTTCCTCCAGCCTGCAGTTGCGCGGATGAAGATACAAGAGCCGATATTTGTGGTCGGGGGCGAGCTCTCAAACAAGGTCGATATCGACGTCAGGATTGAGGGAGGCGGCTTCATGGCGCAGGCCGAGGCTGCCAGGGTCGTGGTCTCGAACGCCCTTTCCGAGTTCCTCGGCGATTCCATGAGGAGGAAGTTCATGGAGTACGACCGGAGGATGCTCGTAGATGACCCACGCAGGACCGAGCCAAAGAAGTTCGGCGGGCATAGCGCAAGGAGAAGGAAGCAGAAGTCCTACAGATGAGGGGCATACTATGATCATCCCGGTTCGCTGCTTTACATGCGGCAAGGTCATTGCCGACAAATGGGACCAGTTCAGAGCAGATGTTGCGAAGGGAGAGAACCCTGCGGTCGTGCTCGATCGCCTTAACGTGAAGAGATACTGCTGCAGGCGGATCTTCCTGTCACACGTTGACCTTGTGGAGGACGTCCTTCAGTTCTCGGTAAGCGCCAATGAAGAAGGAAAAATATAAAAGGTATAGTCTGATTCTGAGATTTGCATCAATATTATAAGGTGGAACTGATGGCAACACTCGAGACCGCTGACCTCCTCATACCCCTCGAGGTCTACCTGGCAGCAGGCATTCATATTGGCACGCACATTAAGACAAACGACATGAAGCCCTTCATCTACAGGGTGAGGCCAGACGGTTTGTATGTCCTAGACGTACGGAAGACGGACGAGCGGATAAGAACCACTTCCAAGTTCATATCCAGGTTCAAGCCGGAGCGCGTCTTCGCGGCTTCCGCGAGGCAGTACGGCTTCAAGCCTGTTGAGAAGTTCACGTCCATGATAGGTGGCAAGGCGCTCACTGGGAGGTTTATCCCAGGTACATTCACGAACCCCAAGCTATCGAACTACGTTGAGCCGGAGCTCCTCGTCATCACCGACCCGCGCGCCGACTGGCAGGCGATGGTTGAGGCAGCGGAGGTTGGAATACCCGTATTGGGATTCTGCGACACCGACAACAGGTCCCAGCTGATGGATCTAGTCATACCCATCAACAACAAGGGCAGAAAGTCGTTGGCTCTCGCTTACTGGCTACTTACCAGGCAGATACTCCGTGAGAGGGGGGAGCTTGGACCAACAGCAGACCTCCCCGCAACACTTGAGGACTTCGAGTCCAAGATGCTCGTTGCCGAAGAGGAGTATGGTGAGTATGAACTCGAGGGATAGGTCCCCCCGGGTATCTAATACTTTTTACGAAGGCACCCCTTCCCGATTGAGCGAGCAGGTCAAATGGTGCTTTTTGCACAAGGTAGGGCCTGGCTCCCTCCCCGTCCAGCCGTCCGGTACAGGTCCGCGTGGCAACAGCGCGCCAATTCGCAGGGAATACGTAGCCGCAATATCGCCGCACGCGGGTCTAGTCTATTCAGGTCCAATCGCCGCGCATGGCTACCTCCGTCTATCGTCGGAGCCGCAGCCGGACATCGCCGTTATCATCGGGCCTAACCACACTGGCTACGGTGCAGGCGTCTCGGTCTGGGGAGGCGGAGGGTGGATCACCCCCCTCGGGCGCCTAGACGTCGACGGCGGCGTTGCGAATGACATTGCCGCCTCGGGCGCCGCGGAGATAGATGAGGACGCGCACTTGGGCGAGCACTCAGTGGAGGTTCAGTTGCCATTCCTACAGTTCATCTATGGGAACGGCATCAAGATAGTGCCGATCTGCATGATGCTTCAAGACTACGATACATCTAAGGATTTGGGCATCGCAGTAGCTGATGCCCTAAAGGGGAGGGATGCGGTCGTGATCGCAAGCACTGACTTTTCACATTACGTCCCTTACGCTGAGGCTTATCGGAATGACTCGGTGGTATCCGAGGCAATCCTGCGCATGGACCCGCGTGGCGTGGAGCGCGCCGTAGTTGGAGGGGGCATAAGCATGTGCGGTCCGGGTCCCGTGATGGCCGCAATGACCGCCGCCATCTCGATGGGCGCAGGGTCGTGCGAGAGGCTCTGCTACGCAACATCTGGCGACACCTCTGGAGACAAGAGCAGCGTTGTGGGCTACGGCTCCTTTGTTATGCGCCGACCGCCCGTGCAGAAATGAGGCGCTAGGCAAGGTTAATTGCCAATATCACGGCATTTCGCAGAACAGGGTAAGATGACCTGCCATGCCATAGCATATTGTAAATGCGTATCGTAATTATGCATTATCCGCAAGAAAACTGCCTGCTTTAGGCGGTAGATGAATTGCAACAACCAACATTCTTAAATGCCTGTTGTGTGTGCTGAACAGTATGGAATACAAGCGCGACAAGCACCACGTCTATCTGATCAACTATCACCTGATATGGTGTCCCAAGCGCAGAAAGAAGGTGCTTGTAGGCGCTGTTAAATCCCGCCTTGAAGCCATCTTTCATCAGGTTGCTGGGGAGTTGCATGTCGAAATACTGGCGCTCGAGGTCATGCCAGACCACATACACATGTTAGTCTCTGCCTATCCCAACCTGTCCTTGCCAACGCTCGTCCGTTCCTTCAAGGGTAGGAGTAGCCATGACCTCCGCATCGAGTTCCCAGACCTGAAGAAGCTCCCATCATTATGGACGAATAATTATTTTGTTTCCACGGCGGGTAATGTTTTGGCAGAGACGATCCAACGATACGTTGAGGAGCAGAGCACGCGATGAAGCCGATGGCCGTCTACCGCCCCCGTCTGTATCCAAGCAAGGCTGCCCGACAGCGGTTGTTCGGCAGCTTTGACCGCCTCCTCCTCTACAACTACTGCTTAGCGAACGGAGTTCACGACGCCCGCATCTCAGCCAGCCGGCGCCGCCAGCCACCAACAGGCGGAAAAGCCATAGGCATCGATCTGGGCGCATCCAATTTAAGCACCGACAGCGACGGCTTGGTCGTGGGGCGCCCCCGCAGCGTCAGGAAAGCTTCACGCCAGCTGGCCCGCCAAGAGCGCAAGCTGTCAAGGAAGATCGAAGGCAGCCGTAGCCGCTGCAAGCAGAGGCATAGTGTCGCAGTAACCCGCGCGCCGATAGGCAACCGTCGCAACGACTTTCTGCATAATAATCTATCAAGATACCATGTCGACAATCATGACCTGATCTGCTTAGAATGCCTGAACATAAAGGGCTCAATTCAGGTTAACTGCTCCTCCATGCGTAAGCTGATGCAGGACGCTGGCTGGGACAAAATCACAAGATTATACAAATGCAAGGCTGAAAGAGCTGGTAAGCGCATAGTGTTTGCGAATCCCGGAGATGCGCCCCAGAGGTGTTCGGCGCGCGGCGAGCCGGTCCGCAGATGCCTGTCCGAGCGAACCCACAGCTGCCCATTCTGCACCACGGTGCTGAACAGGGGCTACAGCGGCTCCCAGAACATCCTTAACGATGGGTTATCTTCTTATCTCTTTTTTCGCCATTATCTCTTATGCTACAGCGGCTCCCAGAACATCCTTAACGATGGGTTGGCAATGGCAGGATGGGGCAGGGGCACTCCCGAACCCTCCTGTCCTGATAGGGGTGCGCTTGTAGAGATCAAAGCCCATACTCTTGCAGACGATAAGCGGGAGCAGGCATTGGTCGAAGAAGCACGAATCTCCCGCTTTAGGCAGGGTGAGTGTCAAATCATAGCATAGCACGTATGTATGTATGTAGGCATGTATGTATTGATCAGCTGGGCGGTTCATGACAATCAAAAAGCAGGATCTTGCTGTGCCCTTCCCCGTCCCTTTGCTTGGGGAGCCCTACGTGAGCGTGGGCTGCCCGGTCATCGCCGCGGCCACAGGGCTGACGATCCATGTATCCTGCGCCATAGATGACGTAACCGACACTACCGACGTCAAAATTGGCTCCCCCCGTCTCAGGAGAGCATGCCTGCGCGCGCTCAGGGCCGCAGGGATCTCAGGCACGGTCTCCTTCTCCTTCCCCATGCCCTTGCCATTCTCCGGCCCCCCCAAATGGGCAGGCGCAGAGGCTGACATGCTATCTGTTGCCGCCTCATTATATCTGGCGGGCTCGGAGGCGGTCGAACCGATTGCGCCCTCGCTTCTCAAGGGTGCAGATGACAGGACATTCATAGACCTCCTGCGTGCGATGACAAGCCTATCGGGGGGCTTCGTCGCAGGTCGCCGTGGAGAGGGGCTGGTCTCCATTGACGGCAACGTAGATGCCGCACTGCATGCCACCCTAGTCAGGAGGCGCCGGAGCGTCAGGCCCATTCTAGGGCGCTTCAGCGCTGCCTACCCTGAACTCGCGGACCCCTTCTGGCACATCGTCGGGCATCTCGTCCTGCAGGGCATCGATGCCATAAGGGCAGGCGACGCGCCGATGCTCGGCAGGCTCATGACGCTCGAGTCTCGCCTCTCCCTAGCAGTCGGACTCTCTGACGAGCGCGACCTCCTGCGCCTGTCCAGGTCAATGCCGTCCCTCGGATGCAAGCCCGTCAGGGGCGACGGCCTCTCTGGCGGGTTGCACCTAATCGGTCCCGGCATGCCTCATCCTCCCGGGCGCCCGATCCTGAATTTCACACAAGTGGGGATCACTCATGATGGCTAAAGCAGACTATGTTGTGAAGCTAGGCGGATCAGCGATAACGCACAAGGGCACCCCTTTCTCAGCAAACGCCGAGCACATGCGGCGGCTAGCGAAGGAGATCGCCGGAGCAGCCGGAAAGAAGATAATAATCGTCTACGGGGGCGGGTCATTCGGTCACGCCGCAGCCATTAAACACCTCTCGGGCGGGCGCATATCCACTCCATCCGGGATTGCCGAGGTGAGGGCTGCTATGCTCGCGCTCACCAATGAGCTGACGCGCGAGTTCGTCGCCGAGGGCGTCCCTGTCTTCGCGTTCGCGCCTTCCAGCTCCCTCGTCTTCGGAGGTGGCGGCTCCATCCGATTCGGGAAGGCGACCCTCGAAGCAGTCGCAAAGGCGCTAGAGGGGGGGCTCGTGCCCGCTATGGGCGGCGATATAATACTCGACAGGGGAGGCGGAGCCAGAATACTCTCTGGGGATACCATCGCACGCATGCTCGGCATCCGGTTCAGTGCCAAGACGCTCGCATTCGGCACGGATGTCGACGGCGTCGTGGGCGCATCAGGCGTCATCAGGGCTATAAGCAGGACCGAGTTGCCGACCGTGATAAAGATGGCGGGGGGGAGGTCTGGCGACGTCACCGGAGCAATGGCTGGAAAGCTAGCCGCGGTGCGCGATTACCTCTCAAGGGGTGGGCGGGAGGCCCTCATCTTCAATGCCTGCAAGCCAGGCGTTCTAGCAAGGGTGCTAGCCGGCAGTCATGAAGGCACTATTATTAAATGAGTCCACAGCTACTATCAATCAGGTAATTCTGATGAGCTCTGACAGGAAGCTTACTCATCTGGAGATCTGCAGGGAAAGGGAGGTGCGCGCACGCCGAGAGACGACGCACCTCGATGACGTGATGCTGGTGCACGACGCGGCGCCGGAGCTGAGCCTCTCAGAGATCGACCTTGAGACGCGCCTCTTTGGTAAGACACTTGCTGCGCCCATACTCATATCAGCAATGACCGGAGGGCACCCCGCAACGAAGAAGATCAACGAGAGCTTGGCGGAGGCAGCCCAATCCCTAGGCATTGGGATGTGCGTCGGGAGCCAGCGCGCGGCGATTGAGGATCCGCGTATGGGCGACTCCTTCAGGGTGGTCAGGGACATCTCACGGGAGATGCTCGTTGTAGGTAACATCGGGGCGCCGCAGCTGCTATCCTACGACGCCGTCGATTACGCGCAGAGGGCAGTCGATATGATCGGCGCCGACGCCCTTGCCGTCCACCTGAATCCGCTTCAGGAGATCGTACAGCCAGGCGGGGACACGAAGTACAGGGGCGTGCTGGAGGGTCTTGAGCGCATAACGCGCGCGCTAAAGGTGCCTGTCGTTGTAAAGGAGACTGGCTGCGGCATATCCTCCGACGTTGCCAGGTCGCTGGTTGCGGCGGGGGCGGCTGCCATCGATGTCGCCGGACTGGGCGGGACGAGCTGGGCCGCAGTCGAGCACTACAATGCGCTCATGAGCAAAGAGGAAGTCAAGGCTCACGTAGCAGAGACCTTCTGGGATTGGGGCATACCCACTGCTATGAGCATCTGGGAGGTCGCATCGCTGAAGTCAGGCGCAACGCTGATCGCGTCCGGTGGCATAACGAACGGGGTGGACGTCGCAAAATCTATAGCACTAGGTGCAGACCTAGCGGGCATAGCCCGCCCCCTCCTGAAGCCCGCTTATTCTGGGGCTCCAGCGGTGCGGCGGGTGCTCGAGGGCGTCATATACGAGCTGAAGGTCGCATCCATGCTGACAGGATCGAGATCAGTCAGTGAACTCAAGTCAGCAAGGTTATACCTAAGGGGCGACCTGCTGGGATGGATCGCGCAGAGCAAGGCAAAGGCAGGTACAAGGTGAAAAAAATGCTCGTTGAAGAGATTAACCGTGTGGCGGCAGACGTTAGTGAAGTCTTGAGGGACTCGCTGATGCTGGA
Organism: Candidatus Methanomethylicus oleisabuli; assembly: GCA_001717025.1. Taxonomy (GTDB): domain Archaea; phylum Thermoproteota; class Methanomethylicia; order Methanomethylicales; family Methanomethylicaceae; genus Methanomethylicus; species Methanomethylicus oleisabuli. Next base: position 13,314 of record MAGU01000033.1, read on the forward strand.
TGGCAGCCAGCTATACAAGGCTGCCTACCACCTGCCCTCGCAGGGGGGCAAACGGATGCGCCCGTTCCTCGTCGCGAAGTCGTGCGAGCTGGTCGGAGGGGCGGCTAAGGCGGTCATGCCAGCGGCTGCTGCTGTAGAGCTACTCCACAACTTTACGCTTGTTCACGATGATATAATGGACAATGACGCTCTTAGGAGAGGGGTTCCAACGGTACACACCGTTTGGGGGGTGCCTACGGCAATCCTCGCCGGCGACCTGATGTTCGCAAAGTCATTTCAGATCATCCTGCGCACAGGCGTTGATGACGGCAGGGCGCGGGCCGCCGCCGATGTACTGGCAACGGCGACGGTCGCCCTATCTGAGGGGCAGCACCTCGACATGTCGTTTGAGGAGAGGGATGATGTCCGCGAGGAGGATTACCTCGATATGATCTCCGGGAAGACCGCCGCCCTCTTCGAGGCCAGCGCAAAGATAGGTGCAATCCTTGGCGGGGGATCCAACGAGGCCATCGTCAAACTTGGGGAGTATGGGTGGAACATGGGGATGGCATTCCAGATCTATGACGATTACCTCGGTCTCACATCAAAGGAGGAGGTGCTTGGAAAGGCCGTAGGGAACGACCTCTGTGAGGGGAAGAAGACCCTCATAATAATAAGGGGCATGGGCTCGGATGCAGCACCCCTTCTGAGGGCGGTCATGGGAAAGAAGAGCGTTCCCGACGAAAAGATCGCAACGCTCCTCAAGCAGCTGCAGGAGAACGGGACTCTCGACTACGTTTACTCTAAGGCGAAGTCATACGTCGATGTTGCGCTAGGCTCCATCTCCGCATTTCCGGAGTCAGCCGCAAGGGAATCGCTCTACCAGCTAGCCGGGATGGCAATCTCCAGGAGTAGGTGAGTTCACGATGCTACGGTTCGAGCTCACAACAGATAATAGAAATGTGACCGATACACACCCGATGAACCGTGACCAGGGAAGTCCGTGACACGACGATGAGGTGACCATTATGGCTGACCCAGAGGCAATACGTGCGGCACTGTTGAGACATGCCATATCTAACGCCATAAAGTACGGTGGCAAGGCAAACCCAAGCGCCGTTGCAGGCATGGCATTCGCAGAGGAGCCGTCTCTGAGGGCGAACGCGAAGGAGGTCTTCAGGATCGCCGCAGAGGTGGTAGCAGAGGTTAACGGGATGGGGCTTGATGCCATCAAGGCAAAGGCAGAGTCGCTCGGCGCAGCGGCTCCGAAGGAGCGGCCGAAGAAGGCAGAACGAATCCTGCCTGCGCTACCGAACGCATCAAAATTCAACCTCATAAAGGTTCGCTTCGCACCGAACCCTGACTCTGTGATCCACCTGGGCAACACTAGAGCTGCCATTTTGAGCGATGAGTACGCCAAGATGTACGGCGGATCATTCGTGCTCAGGTTTGAGGACACCTCCCCCTCCATCAAGCCACCGCAGGCAGAGGCATACGATATCATCAGGCAGGATCTCAAATGGCTCGGCGTGCACTGGGACGAGGAGGCGATCCAGTCAGACCGGTTGCCGATCTACTACGACCACGCGCGCAGGCTTCTTGGGCTTGGGGGTGCCTACATATGCACCTGCAAAGCAGAGGCGTTCCGGGCACTAGTTGCGCAAAGGAGGCCGTGCCCATGCAGGGATCTTCCACCGTCCGAGCATCTGGAGCGATGGGGGCGCATGCTAAATGGGAAGATAAGGCGAGGCGGGGCAGTCATGCGCATCAAGACCGACCTCGAGCACCCCAACCCTGCGATCCGGGACTGGCCTGCCATGCGCATAGACACCGCCTCGCACCCGCGGATTGGAAAGAGGTACAGAGTGTGGCCGCTCTATAACTTCGCGTCCGGCATAGACGACCATCTCATGGGCATAACGCACATCCTACGTGGAAAGGAGCACGAGGTCAACATGCACCGCCAGAGGTACATGTACCGATACTTCGGCTGGGACTACCCGGAGGCGATACACTACGGGCGTCTCAAGATCGTCGGCACCGTCCTTAGCAAGTCCAAGATCAGGGCAGGCATCGAGTCGGGCCTCTACAAGGACTGGAGCGACCCGCGCCTTGGAACAATCGCCGCCCTCCGCCGCCGGGGCTTCGTCCCGGAGACGATAAGGCGCCTGATACTCGAGTGCGGCGTTCGCCCCTCCGAGGCCACCATAAGCTGGGAGAATGTGGATGCGATAAACCGCAAGATACTGGATCCATTGGTGAAGCGATACGTCTATCTCGCCGACCCTGTGGCATTCGAGATCGAGGGGATCCCGAAGGCGTTCACCGCCAAGATGGCCCTGCACCCTGACTACCCCGAGTGGGGGGCAAGGAAGTTCGCGGTCTCGCCGGAATCCCCTAAGATCTCTCTGCCCTCCGGGGACCTGGCCCAGCTGAAGAAGGGGTCAGCGTTCAGGCTGATGAACCTCTTCAACGTGGAGGTCACCGGCGCCGGCAGGGGCAGGTTCGTCAGCGAGGACGTCGCCGATGCCAAGAGGCTGGGTGCCCACATAATACAGTGGATGCCGCAGGGGCTCGGCGCCCCGCTCAATGTGGTGCGTCCTGATGCCACCGTCCATCAGGGCTCGGTCGACCCCGCCGCCCTCGGCGAGGCGATGCCATCGTCCTTCCAGTTCTACAGGTACGGATTCGTCAGGGTCTACAGGGAGGGAGAGGGCTTCGTCGGGTACTTCACCCATGGATGAACGCTTCCCGCTTCAAAGGGATTATCACTGCAGAGACTAAAGCTTATAACCCCCTTCTCTTTTCTTTAACGAAGTAAGCGATGAAGACATTCGAGGTAGTAGATATGTCCAAGAAACCAATGTTCGTTAGGTTTGAAGTGACTCCTGAGGTCATGGAGCGAGCTTATGAGACCGTCAAGCTTGCAAAGGATGATGGCAAGCTGAGGAAGGGCGCAAACGAGGCGACCAAGGCAGTCGAGAGGGGCATAACCCGGCTCCTTGTGATAGCCACTGACGTAGACCCGCCTGAGATCGTTGCCCACCTTCCGCTCTTGGCGGATGAAAAGAAGATCCCCTATGTTTATGTAGATTCCAAGATCAAGCTCGGCGAGGCAGCAGGCATCGACGTCCCGTCGGCCGCCATAGCCGTTGTCGAGGCAGGCAAGGGCAAGCCTCTGATGGACGAGGTCATCTCCAAGGTAGCGGCGTTCCGCCTCAAGGGCAGCGCTGCCGAGGCTCCTGCAGCCGAGAAGCCGAAGGTCGAGGAGAAGCCGAAGGTCGAGGAGAAGCCGAAGGTCGAGGAGAAGCCGAAGAAGGAAGCGCCTCCGGCGGCGAAGGAAGAGG
>MAGU01000034.1 GCA_001717025.1 Candidatus Methanomethylicus oleisabuli
GTCATATTCGCGCTTGCAAGGCTCAGAGGATACAGGGCCGCCGCCATACTGACCGTGACTGGCATGATAAGGGTTGGAGAAGAGAGGGTGAACGACGCGACCGCCGTCACCGATGTAATCGATGGGACCTTAGTATGCGCACTCGAGTCGCTATCAAAGGTCAGCCTCTGATGGACGGGTGCAGCTCTAATCTAAAATAATCGAGCTTTTGTCTAAAGCGGCATATTTTGATGATGAAGGGGATCGCAATTAAAATGATGGTAAAAATTGATTTAATCGTATAAATATGATGTTTGTGAAGGCCCGCCTTTTTAGATTAATGTTACATGGATTACACCCGTTGATATAAAAAACCATCATCAACACTAACATGATAAATTGATGCGGTCGTTGAAAAAGGAAGATAATAGAAGCCCTGATACAGTAGATACTGCCGCAGTTGAAAACGGAACGAGCCTGTTGCGGCACCGAAACAGAAACGGAAGGCAGACCCGAACTGGAAGTAGACGGAACCCGAAAGGGGGAAGCCGACAGAAAGGAAAGGAAGGCCGGATGGGTCTGTGAAGGTGCAACGGACAGGATGCATGATGGGACGTATCCAGAGCGTCTAGATAAAATTCGGACGCGGCGACCGCGGTAAGTCGTTGCATGGGATGACAGAAAGGAGAAGTCCAGCCATGGTGGATCTTCAAATTTCTGTAGTCTCCTCAAAACCGCTTTCAACTGCGGTATTTCTTTATTTCGGGTAATTAATTAATTAATTTCAGGTAATTAATTAATAAATAGCCTTGACGATGCGTGAGGGCGTGAATATTTTTTAACAGGAAAGCCGCCTAGGTAGATCGAGGGTATGCTTTGCCACACTCACGCAGGTCCCCCAAGCATTTCTTTGACGTTCAAGCCCGGCTGAAGGAGATAATAGACGATGTCAACTTCAGGGTGTCACTGGTGATAGTCGAGGGTAAGCATGACGAGCAGGCGCTCCTCAGGCTAGGCCTGAAGAGACCGGTGAGGAGGATATGCGACTCCATGATGCCGACGTTCGCCTTTGTGGACGAGGTCGTTGAGGGCTACATGGGGCAGACCGTACTGATCCTGCTGGACTTCGACGAGGAGGGCATGAGGATGGCGGAGAGGGTAGGAAACGAGCTCGAGGCGAGGGGCGTCAAGATAGACAGATTTACCAGGAGGAGTGTCTCCCGGTTGCTGCTTGCCGAGGGAATACGCAGGGTGGAGGAGGTTGGCACCATAAGCTCGAGGGCAGAGTTCTGAGGTGCTACGAAACTTTGATAAGGGCTGAGAAGGGCGAGTTATAGAGGGATGAAAACGGTGCAGGTAGGCTTCGAGCCCAAGATCGCGTTCCTCTGCCCAGTATGCCATAAGGACGTGGAGATGGTATACGAGCGCTCAAAGGGGAGTTGGGAGTCTGACCATGGGAGCTGCCTCAATTTTTCATTCGTGAGGGCGCTGCCGGCGATAGGGGGGAGGTCCATAGATGGACCGGTCGTGTTCATAGGCATCGAGTCGGACTTCTCGATAAAGGATGCCGTCGAGGAGCTGCGCAGGCTGTGCGACGGCGAGGTTGAGCAGTCAAAGAGACAAAAGATAGAGGCGGGGATACGGAGGCTCGAGACCCGGCCTGGCTTCGCCGAGAGGGCGTTGCCATCGGCGATGGATGCGCTCAAGTCGGGGGCATTCGGCATACGGGTCGTTTCAGGGCGCGGCATTTATGCAACGGTCTGGAAGTCAGGGGAGAGGTACTACGGAGCGGCAGAGGGGGCGGCACAGTCGGATGCCAACGGCATCATAGCGACATCATCCCATGATGAGGCACAGAAGTTCATCGCTTACTGGATGCACTACTGGGATTCGCACCACTTCGTCTGAGCAAAGCTAAAAAAGGGGGGCAGTTAAGGATAGAAAAAAATGAGGGCCTGACCAAGTGGCGGAGAATGTCACGATAAGAGAATTCAAACCTGACGATCTCGAGTCTGTCATGACGATAAACAAGGTATGCCTCCCAGAGAACTACTCCCCAGGGTTCTTCCTCGAGCACTTCTACGAGAACCCGCGGATATTCCTAGTCGCAGAGATGGGAGGGAGGATAATCGGCTACAACATGTGCAGGATAGAATTTGGCGTCTCGAACCTTAAGACAGCATTCGTCCGGAAGGGCCACGTCATATCGATAGCCGTGATGGAGGAGCACCGCGGCAAGCACGTCGGCCTCAGGCTAATGGAAGAGGGCATGCGTAGAGTAAAGAATGAGGGCGCATCGGAGATGTATTTAGAAGTGAGGGCCAGCAACAGAGTCGCCATCGAGATGTACCGCAAGCTCGGATTCAGGGCAGGCAAGTCCCTCGAGGGGTATTACCGGGACGGGGAGGATGCATATCTGATGGTATCCGACCTCTCTTGCGATGATTTAGCAAGAGAGAAGGCGGCGATGTGAAGGGCAGACGGACGGAAGCAAGGAAGCAATTGCCAAGGACGCGAAGCAGCCGAGTTTACGAGCGCTCGTTCATTTTAGCAGCAGACCTTCGTGCGACTTGGTAAGCCATGTAGCAGACCATCAAGACCGTTGGCAGGTAGAACAGCGACACCTCGAAGATCGGTTCGAAGAAAGGCGCCCCTGACAGCCTCGAGAGACCGGCGCAGCACGCGAGCGCCGCCATGATCAGCGTGCCGATAGCCGTGTTCGTCAGTTCTTCGCTTGCCATATCAGAAGAACGGCGCGGGAAATATAAAAAGGTAGGTGCTCATACGAATGGATCCCGTTGGAGTAGAAGCTAAGGGCATCGAAATCAATATATAGAAGCGCATACTGTTTTTTTCGGGAAGAGTTTTACAACCCAGGTGGTTTATAGCATGGCGGCGAATCAGAGTTTACCCGTATTGGTACTGAAGGAAGGGACGTCTAGATCCACCGGCAGGGACGCGCAGAGGGCCAACATAATGGCAGCTGTGACCCTTGCTGAGACGATCAGGTCCTCCCTCGGTCCAAAAGGAATGGACAAGATGCTAGTAAGCAGCTTCGGGGACGTAACCATAACCAACGACGGCGCAACGATCGTCAAGGAGATGGACGTCCAGCACCCAGCTGCTAAGATGCTGGTCGAAGTTGCGAAGACTCAGGACCAAGAGGTCGGCGACGGAACTACTACTGCAGTCATCCTCGCAGGGGCGCTGCTGAAGAAGGCCGATGAGCTCTTGGAGCAGGATGTGCACCCGACGGTTATAATAGAAGGCTACAAGAACGCCATGGAAAAGGCGCTGGAAACCATCGATAAGATGGCGAGGTCGGTGAACCCGATGGACAAGAAGATGCTCACGGATGCTGCAATAACGTCGCTCAGCGGGAAGAGCGTCGTCTCTGGCCACTACGAGAGGCTTGCCCAGCTGGTCGTAGACGCCGTTGTTCAGGTGGCTGAGAAGGACGGCGACAAGTACAAGGTCGACGTGGAGAATGTCAAGCTCGAGAAGAAGAAGGGCGAGTCGCTTGACCAGACCGAGCTCGTGAAGGGCGTCGTCCTAGACAAGGAGGTCGTCCACCCAGGCATGCCGAAGGTGGTAGAGGACGCGAAGATAGCTATACTCGACTGTGCTCTCGAGATCGAGAAGACCGAGATCACCGCCAAGATCAACATAACCAATCCAGAGCAGATGAAGAGCTTCCTGGATGAAGAGACGACGATGCTGAAGGAGATGGTCGATAAGATAGCCAGCTCAGGTGCAACGGTTGTTGTCGTCCAGAAGGGAATAGATGACATCGCGCAGCACTACCTTGCCAAGAAGGGCATAATGGCGGTAAGGAGGGCAAAGAGGTCCGACGTCGAGAACCTCGCCAGGGCGTGCGGCGCAAGGATAGTCACGACCGTAGACGACCTGACAAAGGCAGACCTCGGCTACGCAAAGAACGTCGAGGAGAGGAGGGTTGGAAAGGACAAGATGATATTCGTAGAGGGCTGCAAGAACCCCAAGGCTGTGACGATCCTTGTGAGGGGAGGCACAGACAGGATGGTTGACGAGGCGGAGAGGTCGCTCTACGATGCGAAGTGCGTTGTGAGGAACATAGTCCAAGACCCATGGCTAGTACCGGGTGGAGGCTGCCCGGAGGAGGAGGTAGCCACCAAGCTCAGGGAGTACGGTAGGACATTCAGTGGCAGGGAGCAGCTGGCTGTACTAAAGTTCGCAGAGGCGATGGAAGAGGTGCCGGTTACCCTAGCCGAGAACTCCGGCCTTGACCCGGTAGACATGCTGGTTGAGATAAGATCCGCACACGCCAAAGGGCAGCAGAACGTTGGCATAAACGTGAATGCCGGTAAGACCGGCGACATGGCAAAGGCTAACGTCTTTGAGCCGGCGAGCGTCAAGAAACAGGCAATAAAGTCCGCCACAGAAGCGGCTATCACAATCCTCAAGATCGATGATGTGATAGCAGCAAGCGCCCCGAAGGGTGGACAGCAGGCACCACCGGAGGGAATGGGCGGAATGGGCGGAATGGGCGGAATGCCAGGTATGATGTAGATTGAGTCAAGAAAAAGAGAGTAAGGAACTAATAGGCCCCTCCGTGTTAACAAGGTTCGAGAGAGCCCGTGTGATCGGTGCAAGAGCGCTCCAGATATCGATGGGGGCGCCACCGATCGTGGAGGTGCCTGGTAGAACTCCGCTAGAGATCGCTACGAACGAGCTCAATGCTGGCGTGCTGCCGATGACGATAAGGCGGAGGCTCCCCAACGGGAAGCACCAAGACATACCGCTGAAGTGGCTGATCAAGAATCAGCCCAACTAATCTTTCTTTTACATTTTTTGTTTTTTTCAACTTTTTACTTAACTGATCACATGCTTCTCGAACTACAACTCTGCGTAGTTGCAACAGTTCACATCGTGCCATCAAGACTTTAAACGGCCAGCCATTTTTGCCGCACAGGCTGCGTCTGATCAATAAAGCTGCAACAAGCGACAGGGACTCGCATGCGCATAAGGAGGCAGGTCACGCCCTTCGCGCTGCGATCATCGCGGCTGCCACAGCGGCACCTACGCCATTGTCTATGTTTACTACAACGAGGCCGGGGCTGCAGCTCTGCAGCATGGATACCAGCGCACCTTTCCCCTTGCCCCCAACACCATATCCAGATGACGCCGGGACGCCGATGACAGGGAACGGCACCAGTCCGCCAATTACCGAAGCTAACGCGCCCTCCATGCCCGCGACGACTATTGCAGCTGCGACCCCCTCCTCAATACTCGTCTTCACGGCAGGGAACAGGCGGTGGATGCCTGCAACGCCCACATCGTAGAAGACCATCGCCTCGCATCCCATCTCGGCTAGTATTGCCCTTGCCTCCTCGGCCACGCCTGCATCGGCGGTGCCAGCAGTGAATATGGCGACCTTGCCCCCGTGCGGCTTTGGAGGCTGCCCCCGCTCACCGTCCCTAAGCACCATTACCCGGCTCCTCCTGTCGTACTGCAAGGTGGTGCCGGTGAAGCGCTTGGCGATGCCACGGGCTTTGCGCTCTGAGACTCGCGTTAGGATAGCCCTCCCGGTCTCCTTAAGCAGAACGGAAGAGACGCCGATTAGGTCTTCGAGCGTTTTTGGCTCGGCGAAGACGATCTCCGGAACGCCCTTTCGCGCCTCCCTTGAGATGTCTAGGCACGCCCGTTCAACGGTGGTTGTGGCAAGGAGGCGGATCTTCCCCGCAGCCTCATTGGCAGTGAGCTCTCCGTTGCGGACCATCTCCAAGATCTTCGAGAGCTCCAAATCAGACACCGCCAGAGTTATTTCGTGTAATACTGCTATTCGTGATAAGTTCATAGGAGATGGTATTTGAAGGTAATGCAATAAAATCGGTGCAGCTCGACGCGAAATCACGTGCGCTCATTGTCGACACAGACCTTGACGTACTCTCCCTGCTTTACATTCCGCAGCTGCTCAAGGTCGCTAGTGATCTTGCCGATTATGTTGACGGCGCTGTATGGCTGGGTCTTGCCGAAGAATATGCAGAACGCTTTTCCAGGCGGCCAGTAGGCGATGTCGCCGGCATTCACAACGGAGCGGACCTTCTCAGGCCCGGCGGCAACGGCTATGTCGAAGTAGATCTCCTCCTTCCACAGAAAGGTCCTCGAGTTGAGCGGCAGCGCATCGGTTATGGCCTCCACAGTCCTCGGCGCATAGATCCGCACCAGCTCGCCCTTTGCAACGACCTGATTAAAAGAGATGGAGATGGGGCAGCGCTCGATCCGGCTTAACAATGGCAGCACCTGTGTGCTACGCGGCAGGAACGTATATCTCTACCCTGCGGCTCTTCATGAGAAGCTTCAGCGAGCCTTGAGAGGCCATGTCCTTCAATAGGTCCTTCGAGATGCTGTACTTCAAGTTGTACTTTGAGTATATCTGGTAGGGTGTCACGTACTTCATCTTCGGGACGTCCTTCCAGATCTGCTCTAGGATCTTTGGATCGACTATAGCAGTCGTAGTTGCCTTCTGGATCTCCTTCTTAGGCGCTTCCTTCTTCTTGTCGTCGTAAGCGCCCTTCGCATGCTTCGGCACAGTCTTCTTAGCTCCGCCCATAAGTTACACCCTATACAGAGAGCAAATAGTGTTTATAATAAAAATGTTTTGGTCATGGCTTGCCCGGACTGGGTTGCCCCGCTAGGGCTGGCTCGAGCCTTGACCTGTGTATCGAGTTCATGGTGCAGAATGGCACAATCTTGCCGTCAGGTAGGGCGTAGTGTATCGTGCACCGCTGTACACGCTGGAGGTCGAAGTTGTAGGGATCCATAAAGTGCATGCAGCCTACCAAGATCACCTTCTTCATGAACTCGCCCAGGGACTCGTAGTCGGCATGCACTAGCACGGAGGAGAGCAGGTTGCCGAGAAGGCTCATCTTGACGTGCCTGGTCGCCCCCAGCAGGCGCATCTTAGCCCTCATGTTGGAGCCCTTCTGGCAGTCTTCATACACCTTGTTCATCGCGTCCATGAACTTCTCAACGTTGGCATACCGGGTTATAGGGACTAGGCGGTCGCCCTCGGGGAGGATGATCGTCGCCATGCCGCATTCCTGGTGGTTCGTGAACTCCTGGTACCTCTTCCCCTTAAGTGCGCCAACTGCCCTTGAGATGGGGAGGACTACCGGTATTGGGTAGAAGTCGGTCGCCCGCAGCTCGCCTCCGGTCTGCGCCTCTGCGAGCTTTAGCAGGTCAGGTATAGTTATACGCATCTCCCTCAGCTTCGCCCGGTCTATTCGACCTGCCATGGAGACCGGCTGGAAGTTGACGCCCCTCACGACGTCGCAGTTCTTGGCGGCGAACCTTATTATGTCCCCCACTTGGTCATCATTTACGCCCTTAACGAGGGTAGGAACGAGCACGAGGCTGTGGATGCCGACCGCCCTACAGTTCTCGATCGCCTTCTTCTTCGTCTCCAACAGGTCAAGCCCCCTTGCCGCGATGTAAGGGCCGGGCTTCATGCCATCGAACTGCAGATAGAATGTGCTTGCGCCTGCCTCGTATATCCTCTTCAGGAACTCTAGGTCCTTGGATATCCTGATGCCGTTTGTGTTCACCTCCACGTGATCGAAGCCCTCGTCCTTAGCCATCCGGATAAGGCCGGGCAGGTCTTCCCTCATCGTCGGCTCCCCGCCTGAGAACTGCAACGCGTTTGGGGGGACGGGTTTGCTGCTTCTCAGGTTCTTCAGCATGTCCCTTATCTGTTCCTTGGTAGGTTCGTAGCGATATCCTGCGGTCTCTGCATTGGCGAAGCAGATAGGGCAGCGGAGGTTGCAACTATTGGTGACGTCGATGATCGCGAGGACGGTTTGCGATTTGTGGTCGGGGCATATCCCGCAGTCGAACGGGCAGCCATCCTTGACGGCCGTCTGAGGGTTATTCGGCCCCTGACCGATGCTTTCATACTTCTCGGCCCTTTTGAAGAGCTCGTAATCGCTCCAGTAAACATCATCATATCTTCCGTGCTTCTCGCACGTCTTTCCCATGTAAACCACGCCCCCTTCTTCATAGATCTGCGCGTCGATGACGCTAAGGCACTCGGGGCAGAGGCTCTTTGTCGTCTTGAGGACCTGCATGGTGACCACGAAGAGGTTAGTGGAACAGCATTATATTTGAGATTTTTCATACGAATCATATGGTGTAATGTATGAGCCAACAGAACCCGGTAACGTTATTGCTGAGAGGGATAGGGCTGACGGCTACAGAGGCGGAGGCATACCAGGCGCTGCTAGCCGGCGAGGGTGACGCCAAGTCGCTGAGCGAGGCATCGGGGGTCCCATACTCGAAGATCCACACGGTCCTCTCCCGTCTAATTAAGAGGTCGCTGATAGTCGAGCGCGGAGGCAGGCCCGCCATTTATGCGGCAAAGAGGGTCCACGACGGGATAGGGGACTACAAGAAGCAGCGCCTCTCAGAGATCGAGATGAGCATGGCTGAGGCCGAGAAGGAGCTCACCATGATCGAGAAGGCGGATGAGACGGAGAAGTCGGACATATGGATACTCAAGAGCAAGGAGGGGATCCTGAACCGCGCCTATGACGTGATGAGCGCCGCTAAGACCGAGATCGAGTTCGCCCTGCCTGAGCTGCCCGGCTGGGTGGTGAGCACTATCGTCCCAGTCCTCACGAGGGTCTCATCGGATGACATCTCGCTGAAGATACTCGTCTCTGCATCGGTGGATCCATCGGACCTGGGCAGGCTCTCAAAGTTCGGGGAGATAAGGACAAAGGACAAGCTCTTCGGAGGAGGGATCATAGCCGACGACCGGGAGGCTGAACTCTTCCTTGCTAACGAAGGCACGATGCCAAGCCTCGCGATATGGTCTAACAACGCGGGGCTGATCCGTGTGGCGAAGACCTACTTCGGGAGCCTGTGGGATTCGGCGCGCGCCCTTTGAGCCCCCAGCGATGGTGCGCCATCGTTCTTGGTATTCATGGGGACGACTCCTTTCTTACCGATCGTGAAGTAGTGCCAGAATGCATCGTGCGACGCCCCCTTCATCTTCCTGAGGCGCACCTGCCTTGCCAGGACTCCCTGCTGCGCAAAGAGCGGATCGAAGCGGAACTCGAGGATCCCGTCCACGACATAGTCGAGCATGCCCACGAACTCGTCCAGCGATCTCATGCCTAGGTGGTATGCCGCGAATGCGGTGATGTGCTTGGCCTTGCAGATCTCGGCCCTCCAGTCCTTGATCATCTCTATCGTCGATGTTGGTTCGCTCATCGTGAAGAGCTCGGTAATCGAATCTATGAAGACGGCGCCCTTCCCGTCCATGCCTTTCACGGCAGCGTATATGGCGGACGTGAGCTGCTGCCGGTCCCTCGGATTTGAGACGACGTCAATGTGATCGTCGATCTTCTTAGGAGTCTTTGTCCTGAAGGAGAAGCAGTCTATTATCCGCAGCAGGTTCGCATTTAAGGCGTCCTTGCTGCAGTAGCCCAAGTGATCGAAGTTGTTGAGGATCGATTCGGGATCGTCGTCGAATGCCACCATTATGCACGGCTCGCCCTTCTTAACCCATGCGCCGGCTATCTGCTGTATGGTAACCGACTTGCCGGTGCCGCCTTCTCCGATGAGGAGGACGAAGGAGTTCCTGGGGAGCCCCTCTGGGGTGAACTCGTCTATCATCGGTATTCCAAAAGAAACGTTCCCCATACCCAGAACCTCGCAGGGGCATGTGCCGACTTGTATAATTATGGGGGCACAGATCACATAAAGCTTCGGATGGGCGATGCTTTCCCCAAGTGCACGCAACGGCGTCCGATCTACTGGTCGGAGGCATAAGCCGTCTTCATACGCCATCATTAAAGGGCTCAGTTCTGATGTCATACTTCATGCGTAGTAAATCCGTAATACCAGCATTCATCATAGCCCACTTGAAGTTGAGCCATAGTTTTTAATAAACCTGATTGTGGCAAAAGTGGCGATGTGAGGCGCCAGCTCAAGGCCGGCATAGATAAATTAAAAAATGGGGGCTATTTCATATTCATAAAACACTTAGGTGTAGGTTATGACCATCAAGGTTGCGATCATTGGCGTTGGCAACTGCGCCAGCGCCCTTGTTCAAGGCACGAGATATTACAAGGATGTGAAGGACGAGGAGTTCGTCCCAGGGCTCATCCACGCCAACATGGCAGGTTACCGGGTGAAGGACGTCGAGTTTGTCTCTGCCTTCGATGTCGATGAAAGGAAGGTCGGCAAGGACCTCTCGGAGGCCATATTCGCGTTCCCAAACAACACCAGGAAGTTTTCCGATGTCCCAAAGCTTGGTGTTATGGTTAAGAAGGGACCGGTGATGGACGGGCTAGGCAAGTACCTCAAGGGATACGTCAAGGTCAATGAGGGCGACAAACCGGTGGACATAACAAAGGAGCTGAAGGACTCCGGCGCTGAGGTCGTCGTCAATTACCTGCCGGTCGGCTCAGAGCAGGCGGTCAGATGGTATGCCGAGCGCGTGATGGAGGCTGGCTGCGCCTTCGTGAACTGCATGCCGGTCTTCATAGCCTCAGACCCTGCATGGGCAAAGAGGTTCGCAGAGAAGGGGCTACCGGTCGCAGGCGACGATGTGATGAGCCAGCTTGGTGCAACCGTCCTGCACAAGACCCTAGCGAAGCTGCTGGTCGACAGGGGGGTCAAGGTCAATGAGACTTACCAGTTGAACATAGGGGGCGACACGGACTTCCTGAACATGCTCGAGGAGCAGAGGCTCATCTCGAAGAGGATAAGCAAGACGTCGGCGGTCAAGGCGATGATCCCGTACGACGTTCCCCTCAGGATCGGACCATCGGATTACGTCCCGTTCCTCGACAACAAGAAGATCTGCTACGTCTACATGAAGGGGGAGTACTTCGGCGGCACGCCAGTACAGGTCGACGTCAAGCTGGATGTTTGGGACTCGCCCAACAGCGCCGGCGTCGTGATCGATGTGATAAGGGCATCGAAGATCGCGTTCGACAGGGGCATATCGGGACAGCTAACAAGCCCCTCGGCATTCGCATTCAAGCACCCACCAGAGCAGATGCCCTACGAGACCGCCAAGCGCAGGTTCGAGGAGTTCATAGAAGGCAAGAGGGAGAGGTAAAGGCCCTCCAGCGCTTGCGGTGGCGGAAGGACCGGCGGCAGCGAACCGCATGTCCCAGAGGGCAGATCAGTGTTTGTGGAACTCTATACGCCGAGCTTCCAGGACTGCAGTGATTAGCTTCTCTTTTCCGCCCTCAACGAGCCGCCATATGGTATTCCTCGAGACGCCCATGGAGGCGCCTGCCTCGTCATATGAGAGCTTCTCCAGCTCGACCAGTCTAAGAGCCTCCAGTTCCGCAAGGTCGATATGTATAGGCGGCCCCTCTTCTGAGGGTGACGGCACCATAGCTTCGCTCTTTGGCAGGGTCAGTATGTTCACCGGCTTCGGATTCCTGCCAATGCATCCGTGTCTGCACCGGCAACAGAAGCTTGAAGGCATAATTTGAGATACATCACAAAACTTATAAAGCCGCCCCTAATATGAGATAAATCACGAAAATAGGGTGGAGATCATATGAAGATAGCGTTCGTGACCGAGGATGGAGTCAGTATATGTAAGCACTTTGGAAGGGCATTGAACTACCTTGTCGTGGATATCGATGGTAAATCGGTGAGGGGGAAGGAGTTGAGGAGTAAGGCGGGGTGTTCGCACCCTCACGAGCAGGAGGGGGATGAAGAGGGGACCAACGCCCAGGCGGAGGCGACCAAGCACCGCCGGATGGGCGACCCAATAAAAGACTGCGCGCTTGTCGTCAGCGGCGGGATGGGGTTTGGGGCTTACCAGTCGCTCATGCTCAGCGGGATAAGACCACTTATAACCGACGTCGATACGATAGACGATGCCGTCAAAAGATATGTTGAAGGAAAGCTTGAAGACCACCTCGAGATGCTACACTGATCCTGCCTAATCAGGCAATAGATGGACAGGAGCCACCAGACGAACGTGAGCTGTGGGCGGGGCGATCGACAGATGCTAGAGGGCATACATGAACCCAAAGGCAACGGCGTGCATCGACGAGCAGACGGAGATGAGGGGAGAGTAGCCCTGCGAATGGATTGTGGCGATGGAAGAGCATGATAAAAATGAGGAATGGTATAGGGCAAATCGCCCCTTTGCCGTTCCAAGCTACAGGTGACCCGATGCAAAGGCAACGGTCAGCAACCGATAGCAGACAGGGCATCGTCGAAGGCTTCGACCGACTCGTCGACATGATCCCTGCTCAGAATTAGCGGCGGCTCGATCCGCACCACATTGCCGTCGATCCCTCCCAAGCCGACTAGGATCCTCCTCCTAAAGAGCTCCTGCTGGTACCTTGCGGCGACCTCCTTCGCGGGTTCCTTTGTTGTGCGATCCTTCACTAGATCCAGACCGAGGAAGAGCCCAATCCCCCGGACGTCCCCGATTACGGCATGCTTATCTTTTAGTTGCTCAAGGCGGCGCTTGAAGTATGAGCCGGTCTCCCCCGCCCTTTCAACTATGCCGCCCTGCAGCTCGTTGAGCACCTCGATGGCGGCGACACATGACAGCGCATTCCCGCCCAAAGTGGAGTAGCTCTCCCCGGGCCGCAGCTCTTCGTCCAGCGACGCACGGTATAGGGTAACCCCCAGCGGCAGGCCGTTCGCGATTGCCTTCGATGTTGTAAGCACGTCAGGGACGACGCCGAAGTGCTCGATGCCCCACATCTTGCCGGTCCTGCCATTCCCCGACTGGACCTCATCTACGATGAGCATTATGCCGTACTTGTCAAGCAGCTGCTTAACCTCTCTGAAGTACCCCTCAGGAGGGATGATCATGCCGCCGTTGGCAAGCATCGGCTCGACTAGCATAGCCGCTATGCTCTCGCCGCCTACCTCGCACCGGAAGACGTCCTCCATATACTTGACGCACGCGTAGCCACAGTCAGGGCAGCCCTGATGGCCTAGGGGGCACCGGTAGCAGAACGGCTCTGGGGCGAAGACGACCGGCGCGAATGGACCCAATCCGGTCTTCCACATCGCCTGACCGAGCGCGCTCATAGCGTAGAACGTCCGCCCGTGGAATGATCTGTGTAATGCCAGTATGTAGGGCCTCCTCGATACACGCTTGACCAGCGAGATCGCAGTCTCGTTTGACTCGGAGCCGCTGTTGGTGAAGAACGATTTGGTGAGCGCCCCGCCAGGGCTGACCTCGGCTAGCCGCTTTGCCAGCAGCGCCATGTAGTCAAGATAGTAGGTGGAGGTCATGTGGAAGAGCTTGCTTATCTGGCCCTCCACCGCTTTGACGACATTCCGGTTAGACCATCCGACGTTGACGATCGAGACGCCTGCGTAGAGGTCGATATACGGCTCGCCATCCTTTGAGTATACTATATCGTCCACACCGCGGTCTGGGGCGAACGCAAAGCTGTGCTTGTACATCCTAGACAGGTATTGGTCTGACAGGGAAACAACATCTTGTGTATTCATTTTTGTTCCTCTCGTGCACTTTCTTTGGTAAGGGCTGATGGCAATGCGCTGCAGCCGGGGCGTCCGAAGTCACCGGCTGGGCAGTCAGAATGGCGCTAGATTCCTTGCCCTTGGCGCCAAACGTGGTTGCCAATTTCAGCACAGATGATAGAGGATGAGGTGGCAAATAAGGATTAGCCAGACCAAAAAATGAGGTAAATAGGTGGACGGCATGTGGGGCAGCGGCGCAATCAGAACCACATCAAGGCGCGTATGTTAGAATAGACGATAAGCTCAACATCCCTGGCGCTTAGCGACCGCATAAGCTGGCGAACGGTCCTTGGCAGGGCGAGCGGATCAGACGGCGAGTCGCCTATGTCGCTGCCGAGGACTACCCCCTCGGGCCCACACTTCGATATGATGGCCTCTACATCGCCAGGGGATGCCCCACCAGGCCGGATGGTGAGTCCGGCAAGGGCGCCGAACTCCCTCGCGCGCGGCACCAGATCAGGGGTCAGGTGGTCTATGATCACCTTCGAGCCGTCGACATCCTCCTCCTTCAGGATTGCCAATGCCTTCTCGAAGACCGCAGCCTTGTTATTCTTCGGCGTGTGGACGATTATAGGGCGAGCATAGTCCTTGGCGATTCGTAGCTGCTGAACGAAGACATCAATCTCCTCCTTCGAGCCGACCTCTAGACCTATCTCCCCCATAGCAGTGGCGGTTTCGTTGTCGAAGATCGCAATTAAGCGGTCGTAGACCAGTTCTATTTCGTTCGTAGGTATCGACCTCGGGTGTATGCCGACGGCTACCCGGCAGTCGATATGGTAACTGCTGAGCCTCATCGACTCGACGCCTATCTGCCAGTTGAATAGGTCCTTGAGCGTCGATGCGCCCGACGGCTGAACAGGGAGGTAGGAGCATACGACCGCCCCCTCAATACCGGCCACGGCCATCAGGTCCAGGTCCTCAGGACCCCTCAGATACGTGTGTGTATGAGAATCTATAATCCGCACAGTTGCAACGCCCCAACAGAGAGTAACAACGATAGTATAAAAGAATATCAGGTCATACTCGTCGGCCCCCTCCCGATGCAGCTCACGGCAATATGAGCTCATGCCATTAGGATGGCTTTTACAATGAGCAGGATTCCGCCGATGACCATCACCGATACTGCAATGAGGACCAACTGCGCTGTTGCGTTGGTGTATATCTTCTTTGCGCGCCCCCTCCTCAGATCCCCCACGAAGAAGATGGAACACACCAATAGCCCGATCCCTATGAGCAGCTGTATGAAGTTGCCTGGATCCAAGTTGAGCGCACCAACTAAGAACTCGATATATGGGGCTTAAAACATCTTCTGAAGAAGTGAGGGCGAAAAAAGTAAAAGCGAAGCCAGTGACCGCCGGCGCCTCAGAGGTGCTTGGCGAGCTCGGACTCGATAGCCGCTGCACCGACTGCGCCTACTAGCCTGCCAACCTCGACGCCGTTCTTGAAGAAGATGAAGGTCGGTATCCCGTAGACTGCAAAACGGCTTGCGACGTCGGAGTTCTCATCGACGTTAAGCTTGCCGAAGATTGCCTTCCCTCGGTACTTCATGGCCAGCTCCTCGAAGATAGGCGTCATGTACATGCATGGACCGCACCAGCTGGCCCAGAAGTCGACGACGACTGGAAGTGCCGTCGACTTTATAAAAGATTCAAAATTGGAATTGTTGAGCTCCACTTCATTGGGCATTGTCTTTACCTCGCGATCTTTTCTCATCGCGGCGAGCTCAGACAGCCTCTTGGCCTTAAGCCGGTTCAGTTCGTCATCCCAACCGCCTGCCATGAGCAAGCCGCCTGTTATACCGTTGCAGCACTCTATTTTATCCTTTTTTATCAATGAGGCGAGCAGGTCGAGTTAAGTAAGTAAGTCGAACCGAGCCAAGCCGAGACCCTGCGCCAACAATGACCAGTGCCCCTATATCCGCCCTATGACGTCCTTCTTCAGGTCTATACATCCGATGAGCGCGAGGAGGACCTTCATATCGTCAGTATTGGCCACGGCTGGCGCCTTCTCCTTCACGACCATCTTGGCGTTGAAGCCTATGCCAAGCCCGACGCGCTCTATCATGAAGAGGTCGTTGGCGCCGTCCCCAACCGCAACGCAGGCGTCGAGGCCGACGTGCTCGCATTCAGCGATGCTCATGATGGCATTCAGCTTAGCCTCCGGACCCACCATGCTCCCAACAACCTCCCCGGTCAGGACCCCGCCCCTCGTCAGAAGCCGGTTGCTGTAGACGTGGTCCGCGCCTATCACATTCCCGACGTGCTCTGCAACGAAGTCGAAGCCGCCAGTAACGATTCCGATCTTGAAGCCGTATTCCTTGAGCTGCCTCACAAGCTCGACCGCGCTGGGAATTATCCGTATCTTCGACTTCACCTTCTCCATGCTCTCGACGGGCAGGCCCTTCAGCAGCCTCACTCTCGCTTCGAGGGACTCCCTGAAGTTGACCCTCCCCTCCATGGCGAGGGCAGTGATTCGCTTCACCTCGTCGTAGACGCCCGCCTCCTTTGCAAGCTCCTCGATCACCTCCTGATCTATGAGCGTCCCATCGAGGTCGAAGACTACGACCTTCTTGCCGCATCGGTAGCTCTCGCCCTTCTCCACCGCCAGCGCCATGCCGATGTCATCGCAGCTGCGCTTGAGTATGTTGATCAGCCCGCCGGTCTCTATGACGGCGTTGGTCGTGTCGACGACCATGATGATGACGAAGAGGTTGCCGAAGATCGTTGACGCGCGGGTCTTGATTATGTTGGCATGGAACCTTGCCAGAACGCCGGTGATTGCCGCGACGATCCCGGGTCGGTCTTTCCCTACAGCGGTAAGGACGAGCCTATTTCTTGCCACCTGTGTAATAGAAGGCCACCTCAAGGCTGAGTTCGCGGCACCGCTTCTCCAGCTTGGACTTCATCTTCTCGAGGGCGCCGATATCCTGCGAGATGTTCACCAAGAGCGAGAGTATGAAGACGTCGTGCATTACGACCTGATCCATGTCCTCTATGTTGTAGCCAAAGTCAGCTATCACTGAGGTTACCTCGTTTATCAGCCCGGACCTGTCCGGCCCCACCACGATGATGGCCAAGTACTTGTCAGGCATATGGTGCATCCGCCAACCTTTCATCAATGGTTAGAAAATCTATTTAACTTTTTGTTGCGATATGGAAAGGGGACGGGGCGCAATCCATCTTCTGCACATTGGCGCACCCCAGAACACAGGAGGTCTTACAATTGGCTGACGACATACTCATCGCGCTTAAGGAAGCGATCATAAACCAGGACTCCGGCGTCGCGGCGGACCTGACCAAGGCCAGCCTTGCGGAGGGCAGGAGCCCGAACGAGATAATAGAAGCTATATCTGACGGGCTGAAGCAGGTCGGAGACCTGTTCGAAAACCAAGAGATGTTCCTGCCAGAGGTCCTGCGTGCCGCAAACGCGGCGAAGCGCTCGCTCGAGGCGGTAATACCGCTGGTCAGGAGCAGCGGGGGCAGCTACGGCAGGGGCGGAGGCAAGGGCACGGTCGCAATTGGGTCGCTCGGTCCGCATGACATAGGGAAGACTATAATAATATCCATGCTCATAGCGGCTGGCTTCGACGTCCTCGACTTGGGAATTATGCTGACGCCGGACAAGGTTGAGAGGGCTATGAGGGAGAGCCCCAGCGTGAAGATACTCGCCCTCTCGGCGCTCCTCACATCTGACATCGGCAAGACTTCCGAGATAATCAAGAGGGTCAGGGGGCTCGGCACTGGGGTCAAGATAATGGTTGGCGGCGCAGCCATGAGCCCTAAGGTCATGAGGGAGGTTGGCGCGGACGCATACGGCAAGGACGGCGATGAGGCGGTGAAGATTGCCCGCGGGTTTGCTGAGGCGAAAGGTGAAACAAGGTGACCTTAAGATGAGGATAAAGACGACCGTAATCGGGAGCCACCCCGTCGTCGGTGATGGCGATGAGGCGGTGAAGGCCGCCGTCCTTGACCAGATCGAGGCGGGAATAGACATCATCAGCGACGGGCAGACCAGAAAGGACATGATCGCCTACTTCGCAGACCACATACCGGGCTTCAAGGTTGAGGACGGCAAGTCGACGATAGTAGGCAAGATTGCCCCACCCGATGAGACGCCTTTGGTGAGAGACCTGCGCTATGCCAAGAGCCTCGCGGGCGACCGCGCAGATGTGAAGGCAGTAATCACGGGTCCTGTCACCATGGTGTTCTTTGCCGAGCTCTCTAACACTGCCCCTTACAAGGGCTTTAGGGACGAGGCGCTCTACAGGGACGTCTCCGAGGCACTCGCCGTCGAGGCCGAGCTGGTTCAGAGTGGGGGGTTCCGGAACGTCCAGATCGACGAGCCGAGCTACTCCATAGGCGCCCCCATGAACATGGCGAAGATGGCGCTGGAGAAGGTAGCCTCCGGGGTGAGGGGCACGCGCGCGCTGCACGTCTGCGGGAGCATTAAGCGCTCCTTCGCCGACATTGTGAGGATAGACGGCATCGATGTGCTCTCATTCGCGTTCAAGGACAGCGTTAGCAACTTCGACACTGTAGACAGGAAGATGCTTGAGGACTACGGAAAGATGCTGGGCGTCGGTTGCGTGAGCTCGACCGAGTCGGCAGTGGAGGGCGAGGAGGAGATAAGGGGCACAGTGAGGAGGGCTATCGATGCGTTCGGGCAGGATAACATCGCATGGGTGCATCCGGACTGCGGGCTGAGGTCGCTTGAGCGAGACTCGGCTAGGGGCAAGCTGAAGGCGATGGTATCCGCCATCAGGGGGATGCAGAAGGAGCTTGCTTGAGTGAGTGGTGGGCAGCTTTTTAGGTCGGCTTCGCGCTTGTGACGACACGTCTAAAGGAGTTGGATGCAATGAAGGAGTTGCCCTACACTCTAGGGAGGGTTCAGATCGGCAGGCAGGGCAAGCCGGTACTGATAGGGAGCCTCTTCTACAAGTCAGACAAGAAGGTCACGAACCACAAGCTTGGGGAGGTCGACTGCCGGAGGCTCTCCAAGGAGCTCAAGGCAGTGTGCTCGCTAAGCTCGAGGGTAGGACTCGACACGGCTATCGACGTCATCGCTGAGACACCCAAGGCGATGGAGAACTATCTGGAGCTGCTCGCCGGCATGGTCGATGTGCCGCTGCTGATAGGCGGACTCAACGAGGAGTCTCGGGTGGCGGGTTATGCGAAGGCGAGGAGGCTCGGGATATCCGACAGGTGCGGCGTAAACTCGATCTCGACCATGACGTCGGACGCGGAGCTGGCATCAATCAAGGAGGCGGGCATCAGCTTCGGCGTGCTGCAGACGCTCGACCCCTCGGCGGTCTACCCTGAGGACAAGCTCAGGCTTCTCGAGGAGAGCATCCTCGTCAAGTGCAAAGCGGCAGGGATCGATGCCGCGGTCGTCGACGTAGGGATAATAGACTTCACGAGCGTGCACCTTGCAGTGGAGGCGATAAAGCTAATAAAGTCAAGGCTCGGGCTACCGGCGGGCTGCGCCCCATCGAATGCGGCTTATCAGCCGCTTGTAAGCAGAAAGATGACCAAGAGGGGCGCGAGGTCGGTCAACGTTGCACTCAACACGATGCTCCAGATGGGGGGCGCTGATGCCATCTTCTACGGCCCGCTGAAGGCCTCGGCATACCTCTTCGAGGCGGCAGCGGTTGTCGAGGGCATAAAGGCGTATGGGCAGAGGCTCGCAGGAGACAAGGGGATAGACAGGAGCGGCCCACTCTTCAGATTCCTGCCAAAGCTGCAGTAGGGGGCGCCTTAATCCAAAAATTAATAGATTAGAGCACCGTATACCCACAAGGGGTACTGTGATGCCGCTTTCCTGCATAATGATCCACTGCAAGCCGGGCACGCATGGAGAGGTCGTCAAGGAGGTCAGCAAGATGAATGGCGTCAAGAGGGCTTTTGAAGTGCTTGGTGCCTTTGACGTGGTCGTGGAGTACGAGTTCTCCAGCCTAGAGAAGCTCGGCATGGCGGTCTACGAAATAGCGAAGCTACCGGGCGTGATCTCCTCAGAGACGCTGATAGAGACGATACTGTGAGGTTTGTTGAAGATGGTCCAGATTTGCATGCTCATAAATGCCGAGAAGATATCTGTATTCGAGGTCGTTAAGCAGCTCGAGAAGTTGCCAGAGATCGCAGACGCATTCCCTACGTTCGGCAGGTACGATGTCGTAGCCTTTGCCAACATCGAGAGGAGGGAGGATGCCGGCGCTCTGGCAAAGAAGGTTAGCGCACTCCAGGGCGTCCTAAGGACAGAGTCGATGGTTGAGGTATGAGGCGGAAAGGGACTGCCCGGCTGCGGCTGCGGCTGCGGCTGCGGCGAAGGAGGGTAAAAAAGGCCACCCCGGAACGCGCCGGACCGAACCTCGCCCATCTTCGCATCGCCCTTCCAATCGCCTCTGGTACCATGACCGAAGGTTGATGCCCCACCCATTCTTCAGACCATTTCCCACGGGCTTCCCCTTATCCCCTGCCGAGGCATGTTATGAAAGGCAGTTGGGTTGTGCCATAGATGATGAAGAAGTACGCCCTTACGCATTACCCGAAAATTTTTAAAAGAAGCGCCGTGCAAAGACTGATGGTTCGTTGCAAATGCGAGTGGGAAAAGTTGGAAGTAGCCTCTCATACATGATGCAGCTACTAATCATCTGTTACGTCATTTATAGCATTTTTATAGGGGATTATCTGTGGGCTAGCCTCGGGCTTGTCTGCTTCCTGCTCACCCAAATACCGACGGTTCTAGAAAGAAGGATTGGGGTCATCGTGCCATCGGAGCTCAAATTACTGATCACCCTTGTGCTTTATTTGCATGTTGCGGGAAACGTGCGCGGCTGGTATGACTGCTATTATCCAGTTTATGATAAGGTGACGCACTTCCTTGCAGCCACGTTGGTGGCAGCACTCGGCTTCATAGCAATCGCGGTATTGGATCCATCCATCATGATTGAAACTAACGGGTACATGGCAATAGCCATCACAATAATTTTCACCACGGCGATGGGGGCATTTTGGGAAATTGGCGAGTTCTTATTCGACCGATTCCTTGGAACACGGCTTCAACACGGCCTTACGGACACTATGTTGGACTTGGTCTTTGATTTTATGGGCGGATGCATTGCATCATTTATCGGCAACTTTTACTTGAGGCGCAAATTGAAAGAAGACCCCATAAATTTGATTGGGATTGAGATAAAGGCTGAGATGTAGATCCTTGCGAAGCAGCGGTTCATATGCTCGAGGCGAGATAGACGGAGCGCCAAGGCGGGGTTGCAGATGCTGGAACGGCAGTTTTGTGTCGCTTGTCAAGCAAGTGGCCTTCTCTCACCTGACCGGCGTTTTGACTTGGAAGAGGGCCGATAATAAGCAGCCATACCAGTCTGCGATTCTGGGTCAGGAACGCAACGGCCCTACTTGGGAGCGGGATGCTGAAGCATCCTTAAAAGGATAGTGCAGATACCGAATCATTGAACTCATTGATGCGGCTTGGAGCGGAGTGAGGCGGAGTGCTGGGCGACTACCGGGGCATACCCAGGGAGGCGATGCTACTAGTCTACGCCACGCTGCTGCCGTCGCTTGCATTTGGAATGTTCTACACCGACATCAGCTACTTCCTCAGCAGCGTACAGGGGATTGGCGACGGATACATGAGCGTGCTCATCATGGTGATGGGGCTCTCGTCAGTCGCGTTCAGCATCCCGCTCGGCATCGCGGCCGACCGCTACGGCAGGAAGAAGATGCTGATCATGGGGAACATAGTCGAGAGCCTGATCATAGCTTTCTTCGCACTCACCAAGGATCCGGCGCTCCTCATGGGCATCGCCCTGCTAGCAGGAATAGGCGAGGCGGGCTTTGCGGCGTCGAGCAGCGCACTTCTGGCGGACACGGCAGGAGACATGAAGCGAACGGCATCGTTCTCGCTCTTCAGTTTCGTGAGCGCGGTAGCGGCAGGCATTGGAGGCTTCGCGATCCCTGCGGTATCGATCTTCGAGCGTTTTGGCTTCAGCAACCAAGAGGCGCATGTTGCACTCTACGTTCTGCTCGCCGTGCTCAGCCTGGCATCGACAGCATTCATACTGATGGTCAAGGAGGTCAGACCAGAGAACAAGGACGGGGCAGGAATGAAGGCTTACCTGCCAAGGAAGTCTATAGGAGTGCTGAAGAAGTATACGCTTACCGGATTCATGATAGCTTTCGGTGCAGGCCTCTTCGTTCCCATAATGACAAGATGGTTTGATGCGGCGTATGGAGTCTCGGATGTCGTCAGCGGCCCCATCATAGGGATCTCAAATATACTGATAGGGGTCGCCGCCCTCACAGCCCCGTTCCTTGCAAGGAGGCTCGGAATAGTCAAGGCGATAGTAACGACCCAAGCGCTATCGACGGCATTCATGCTGGCCACGCCACTGTCGCTCAATTTCTATATGGCCAGCACGGTCTACACCGCGAGGACGTTCCTGATGAACATGGCGTCGCCGCTCGAGAATTCTTTACTGATGGGAATCGTGGCGAAGGAGGAGAGGGGCGCTGCCTCGGGGATTAGCTCAGCCCTGTGGAGGCTCCCAAACGCTGCCAGTACTGCCCTGGGGGGATGGATGATTGCATCAGGGCTGCTCGCGATGCCTTTCTACATAGCGACCGTGCTGTATGCGATCTCGATATGCCTCTTCTGGAGATTCTTCGGGAGGACCCGCCTGCCGGAGGAAGCAGCATATGAGAGCGGATGATGAAAGAGGGCATACGTAAAACAGTTCTGCGTGAGGCGCGCCGACGCGGGCTGCCACTGCCCCAAGCCAACATGTAAGCGACGGGGGCGAGCGCGGACACCACGCCTAGACGGCAAATACATTCGTGTGGCGCTGATCGCAATCCGCCTTATGCGGAACCCGGCGCCTCCTTCGACTGGCTGGCGGGACGGCCGAACCGCCAATTATCGATAGAAATGACCGGCTAGCTCAATATGCCACCCTTCAGACGGGCGTGCGCTAGACGGCGCGCAGCACTAAATCGCAATCTCCCGCATCGCGGACTTGACGAGTTCGTTGCCGCGCTTCTTCTTGCCACCGCCGAACATCGGCGAAGAGAGCTCGGGCGCACCATATGTGGCCACTATCTGCTTCACAACCTCCTTAAGCTGCGCTTCGTTGTTGTGAATGAGCCTTATGGTTACCTGCGGGAATCCCGAAGGGCTCTTCTCCTTTATCTCAACCGATGCGCCTTGTGATTTGCCAAGCTGATGGACAAGGTCAGGGTTGAAGTCGACCTTCCTCAGCCTCTTGAGGTCGTTCTTGTAGTATTGCATCTCTACCTCAATCTCCTCCATCTTCTCACCCCCTTCAGACCAATCATCACTTGGGCAGGCTACACAGACTGAGAGGAGAATCCCTGGCATCAACGAGGCAAGCGCCATCCGCTTGCGGCACTGGAAAAGGCGAATTATCAAAGATGTGCAGAATACGTCTCAAATTCTGCATTTCCAATCGCAATTTGCTTTCCCATGGTTAATATTATGGGAAAATAATATAAAAGTATTACGGTAAAAATCATTTTAATGGAATATTGGCGTGGTTAAACTCAATTTTACACTCACAATATGTCGTAAAAATACAGTTCTGAAGGTCAGCGGCTGAGGGCGGAAAACCCCGGCAGTGTTCAGTACAAGCCGGACTGCCGGGCAATTGTGGCCTGTCATGAACCGTTGAATCTAGCCGTTCCCGAGCGTTCCGCAGCGTCCCTAAAATCCCCTTGTGATAGCTCTAATAGCGGTGAAAGAAATGAAACCAGCGGTTAAGGGATTGGCAATCGCGGTCCTGCTGATGGCAGTGGCGGCGGTTTCCATAAATGCGGTGGCGGCTGCGACGCAGAGTCAGATCCAGGCGCAGACCGGAGACTGCGATGGCGACAGGTTGATGGCCCATAGCAGGTTAAGGCTGATGGACAACAGCACGTGCGGTTGCTACAACGACTGCTCAGGCGACCATCTCAGGCTGATGGCGCAGAACTGCACGGACGCAGGCGGATCGGGCATAATGCAGAGGGACCGCGACAGGACTTGCATCCTGCCTTAATCGGGCAGCATGCAGGCGCGTACCGAGGCAGACCCTGAGGGGCAGGATCGCCCCCCTTCTTTTTTCATTTTTTACTATTTTTCAGATCGCATTATTCTCCTATTTTCTTCGAGCATTGCAACTCAAATGCGGCAAGCGACCCCTATACCAGGGGCGGTCGAACGTTGCGCGATACGGCATCGTTTGCGGGCGGCAGGGGTGCAGACGCCAAATAAAGTAATTAAAGCGCAATTGGATTGTTATATGAGATGGGCGTTGCGGAGCGTTCCGCAGCGTCCCTAAAATCCCCTTGGGATGATGTAACCGCAGGTGAATTTAGATGGACATGAAAAAGATCTTCGCCGCGGCACTAATCGTGCTTACTTTATCGGCAGCTGCTGCTTCAGGGATTGGGATCCTTGCTGTGAGCAATGACGCGGGCAAGGCGGATTATATGGTTCAGAGTGCAGCCTTAGCGATGACTGAGGCCGATGCGGCGATCGCCCGGCTCAGGGAGGCGAATATCACGCTCCCCGAAGGCCTGAATTTTACGTATGAGCAGGCGCTCAATATGTCGGATCTGGCGGTCCGGTATAAGAACCAGGAGAACTACCAGCTGTGCTGCGAATATGCGATGCAGTCGCAGCACATGTTCATGGAGATAGTCAATTATTCAGCCCAGATTGGCGGTGGAGGCGGCACGCAGAACATACAGAGGGCAATGGAGGCGCTGATGCTCAGGTCTGAGGTCGGGCGCGCCTACCTACTCATCGCCACAATGGGCAACGCGAGCATAAAGGCAGCGATCTATGGGATCAACACGTCTGGCGTCAACGGGTGCCTCGAGATGGCCAGGCTGAAGCTTGGCAATGCCTCCCTTGCGCTGGACAACGGCGACCTGGCAGGCGCTAACCAGACGGTAGCCGAGGCGAATTCGCTGATCCAAACGGCAAGTCAAGCGTTTGGAGCGGTCGCTTCAGAGTCCGATGCACTCAGGGCGCGCCAGTATCTGATGAATGCCCTCGGCGCCGTCAACATGTATATGGAGAGGGTGATGGCGTGGGCGGGCTTGCCGGAAGGGGACAGAACGCAGTCGATGGAGATGCTCAACTATGCAGTGTGCCAGCTGCAGCTCGCAAATGCGAGCCTCGATCAGGGCAACCTCACGCTCGCGCTGCAGCAGCTCGAACAGTTCAGGCTCAGGGCTGGCGAGGCATGCGGAGTGATGGCTGGAGGGGACTCGCTGCGCGCGGAGCTGGAGCTCGGCGTGATGAGCCTCCAACTTCAGGCGGAGGGCTTGAACAGGAGGATCCAGGCGATGAAAGGCCAGGGCTACAACGTGTCGGCGCAGGAGCAGGCGATGGAGCAGGTGTGCCAAGAGCTCCAAGGGATAGAATTTGCCAATGCCAGCGCCGGCGAGCTGCAGCTCGCCCAGATCCGTGCGCACATCTGCGCGATGGACGGCGAGATAGCGGGCATGGAGGAGCAGCACAGGAGCCAGGAGCAGGCGAGGGTGATGGCGGGCATACTGGAGATGCAGGGCAGGGTCGCCGGGCTTGGGGAAAGGGCAATGCAGATGAAAGGCAACGGCTCGGACACGGGTAATGTAGAGGGCATGCTCAATCAGGCAAACGGCATGCTGGCTGAGGCCAACCAGCAGCTCCAGAATGGGAACGTGTCGGGGGCCGACGCCCTCCTGAACCAAGCGGGGCAGATGGCGGATCAGGCTGAGGGCGAGATGAACCAGATGGGCGGAGGAGGCCAAGGCCAAGGGCAGGGTCAGGATCAGGGGAGCTTAGGAGGAAAACCGCAAGGCAACGGGGCGAACTGATGGCCGGAATGGCGGACTGCAATGGAGATGCATAGCATGGACACCAGCGGACTTGGCGGCGGGTGCTTCGGGGAGGCGGCGAGGGTGAGGGTAGCCGTTGCATTAGCGGCGGTGCTACTCGCAGCCATCTCTGGAGGCGGCGTATCTGCGGCCACCCAGCCATACACCATACAGGCGGCAATCATTATGGTCTATGAGGACGGCGCGGTCACCGCAGACTTCCACATCACAGTAGATCCGATCAGCCCGACCGCCAACTTCAGCCTGCCCGGCACAACCTATCTTGACGTTACGGCAATCGGGGGCTCCGGCCTGCCCCTCGGGTACCAGAACTATCCGGGGATGGTCGCAGTCAACACGCTCGGCGAGTCGTCGGTGTGGCTGGGGTACACGACCCATGACCTGACATCGAAAACCGGCAGCTACTGGAGCCTTAACTTCACATCCCCCTCGGCGGTGAGGATATCGTTCCCATACGGCGCATCGGTCATCAGCGTCAACAGGGTACCGGACGCGATCGAAAGCACGGGGGGAAGTGCTGTAATCCTGATGCCGGAGGGAGAGGTGTCAGTGTCATATATCCTGCGCGTCGTGGGGACTGCGGACTATGCGATCGTAGCCATCGCCGACGCAGAGGTGACCATAGCGAGCCTCAACGCGTCGGGCATCGCCACTCCGGCTGCGGCCGCGCTGCTGGGCCAGGCGGAGGCGGCATTCGATCTGGGGAACTATGCCAGCGCGGAGGAGCTCGCGGAGCAGGCTAAGAGCTCGGCGGTCGAGGCGAATGCAACCGCCTACCAGGCGAGCGTGAGGCTGGCGGAGGCGGACGACGCCATATCGGAAGCGGAGGCAGAGGGGAGGGCTGGCGGGCTGGATGCGGCGAGGTCGCTACTATCTGAGGCGGAGCACGCTTACGCCTCCGGCGACTATGCATCGGCGCTCAGCCTGGCGTCCCAAGCGAAGGAGGCTGCCGAGGCGGCGTCGGGCGTGGGCGGGTCGATCCTCCCCTACGCAGCGATCGGCGCAATTGCCGCGGCCGGCGCAGGCGGCGTTATTGCGCTGACCAAGAGGAAGAGGGGCGGGGGCACGAATGCGGCCAAGCCATACGCAAGGGAGAGGCGCGAGGTGGATGTCGAGAAGATCGCGTCTGAGGACAGGCTCAGGGACGAGGACATCGATGTCGTGAGGGCCCTCGCCGAGAGCGGAGGGGAAGCCCTTGAGTCTGAGGTCAGGGGCAGGCTCAACCTCCCAAAGACGACGCTGTGGCGCGCGGCCAAGCGGCTGGAGAGAGAAGGCTACATCAAGATCGAGACGGTGGCAGGCCAGAACAGGCTGAGCGTGAGGAGGGAGTACTGCAAAGGCAGCGCGGGGCAGGCATGACCATTCAGAGGGCGGCCAGGTCCCCTAGGGTCGGAGGCGGCGGCCGGTGGCCAGCACCTGCCGCCTTATCTCCATCATTAAGCGCCCCTTCAGGGAGGCGTTGAGCTGCTTAGAGTGCCTCGGCGGGAGGAGCTCGTATGCCCTCCCCCCTCGATTGCAATGATCCCGAAGCCGAATTTATTTATCGCCTTCCTGTACCCCCCCGATCGCGAAGGAGGCGTACCTTATGGGGAGGGCCAAGTAGGCGTAGTCGGAGTGCCTGAGCAGCTTCATCGCCCGCCACAAAGCCATGCGGAAGCGTTTTGACTAATGCCCTATGTCTGACAGGCCCTCCTCGGACAGCATCCTTCGCAGTGCATCGTGGGACTTCCCTGCGCAGCCCGAGGATTCATTGTAGAGCGAGAGCAGAAAATTTTCCCATTCCATCTCGCCCTTCGCTGCCGGCATGGTTTCCCTAGTGCGGAGGGGCACGGACGTCGTTGAATGTTTCTCTTCTCGAGCGGGCATGCCATTTCCAGCCAAGAGTGGCGTAACTATATCACTAACATAATTATAGCGCAAAAAATGCTGATTGGCGATGCGGCATTAATGCGACGCGAGCTCGCGAACCTTAGCGATGTTCCCCCGGTCGTCGCGCCTCTCGTCGATCGGGGTCTCCATTATGAGCGGAAGCGGGTGGATTCGCTCGTCGGCGAGTATGCTCCGGAAGCCGTCCTCCCCGATCTCGCCCAGTCCGATGTGGTAGTGCCTGTCGAGGTGTGACCCCAAGCCTCCGACGGCATCGTTCAGGTGCACTACCTTGAGGCGCTCGATGCCAACTGCCGAGTCGAGCTCGTCAAGGACCTCGCCGAAATGGCTCCTTACGTCGTAGCCGGCGACGAAGGCGTGGCAGGTATCAAGGCAGACGCCTATCCGCCCCGGCGAGTCGGACCTCTCGATTATAGCAAGCAGGTCGCCGAAGGTCGTGCCGAGGCTGTTCCTCTGCCCAGCCGTGTTCTCGAGCAGCACCATGCACCCGGCCTTCAGAGCCAGCGCCTCGTTGAGGGCGGCGGCGACGCGGTCTCGCCCGGCATTGATGCCCGTGCCCAAGTGGCTGCCTAGGTGCGTGACGAGATAAGGGATCCCCAGTGAATCGCAGCGGAGCAACTCAGCCTTTAACGTGGCGACCGACTTTTCATATACCGCGGGTGTTGGCGATGCCAGATTGGGCAGGTAAGGCATATGGTCTACGGCAGGATATAGCCCGGTCCTCCGGAGCCCCTCTGCGAACGCCTCCCTGACCTCTTGGGGAATGGGTGAGGACGCCCACCCCCTCGGGTTGCGGGTGAATATCTGGAAGGTCGTGCATCCGATCTCTGCCGCCCGCGGTATTGCCTGGTCAAGCGAGCCGGCAATCGAGACGTGCGTGCCGACGTTTATCTTTGCCATGCGTCTGTTACTTGCGTGGGGGGAATTAACTCTAGCGCAGCCGCCACAGCAACCGACACTGCCGCCCCCACCCTCCGCCTCGCTTGGTCTGGCATCCTTGAGCGCCGGCCGCGCCATTCATGCTGACGCTAATTCAAGCAAACTCTGCACTTCTCGTTCGAATAGGACGCGTTTGCCAGCACGCTACTTGGCCCCCTCGCCGCGGCTGTGCCAAGCGGCGCATGGGACCAAGGCAGGAGATACCGGCGCGGTCGATGCGCTCAACCATTTCATGACCTCCTATCATGGATTGCTTCGGTGGCACGTCCCACGATTGGTTCTGAGGATGTGGCAGGCAATTCTTTCTTTTCTTACGCCTGAGGCTGGTCGTGCCCGGCTGCTTGCACCACCCCGAAGATGCCCCCTCTGCGGATCGCCTTCACGCTTCTCTTGATCGTCGGTGCAAGCGGCACATCATATGCTGGCTGCTTTTCCTTTGCTCCTGCGGCGGGCTACTCGATTATCCTCTTGAAGCTTGCCGAGGCGATTATGAACATCGCTACGTCGAAGATGGCGATGGCGGCGAGGTCCAGCGGCAGCTGCGCCAGATCGCCTGTGATCAGCAGGCTCCGGACGGCGTCGACTATGTAGGTCATGGGGTTCACAGATGAGAGCGCCTTCAGAATCGGCGGCATCATCTCGATGGGGTACAGGGCGTTGCTGGCAAAGAAGAGGGGCATGATTATAGCCTGCCCTATACCCATGAAGCGCTCCCGGCTCTTCATCAGCGACGCTATGAGGATGGAGGTCGCGGCGAAGCCTCCGGATGAGACGAAGAGCACCGCGAGGACGCCAATGAAGTATAAGGGGTTTGGCACGATCCTGACGCCTATGAGCAGGGCGACCGGGATGATTATGAGCGCCTGGAATACAGACCTGACGCCTGAAGACATGGAGCGCCCGACCACTATGGAGTACCTTGGCGCCGGAGTCACGAGCAGCTTCTTCAGGATGCCGGATTCCCGCTCCCACACCATAGTCAGCCCAAAGAATATGCTGACGAATGACATCGACTGCACCAGCACTCCGGGCGTTATGAAGTCGGTATAGGCAATGCCGCCAGTCGGGATGGCCCTTAGGGCTCCCATGACTGGCCCGAAGATCACGAGCCAGAGCACGGGCTGCACTGCCCTCGTGTATATCTCGGTCCTGTCGTGCCTGATGCGCCTGCTTTCCAGCTCCACCATGACGAGCATGTTCTTGATTGGATTCATATTAGCCGCCCCTCCTGATGGTCTTTCGGACCCGCGAGACGTCGGATAGCCTGCCGCCGGACTCCAGCCTCGTGCCGGCATACTTAAGGAAGACGTCGTCTAGCGTAGGGGCGCTCATCGAGACCTTCCTGACCATGGCGCCGGAGTTGCCCAAGATGCGCATCACGCCAGGCAGAGCGGTCTCGGCATCGTCCGCTATGACGGCCAGCTCCGACTCGCCTAGAGCCACGTCCCTGACCGAGGCAACGCCGCGCACCATCTCGAGGGTGGCAGCGTCGACGCCGTTCGACTCGGTCTCCAGCACCAGCACCTCGCCGCCCACCGAACGCTTCAGCTCGGCGACGGTGCCGGTCGTTATGATCCTGCCGCGGCTGATTATGCCTATCTCGTCCGCGTAAAGGTCCGCCTCGTCCATATAGTGCGTGTTGAAGAAGACGGTGGTCCCGAAGTCCTTCTTGAACGAGGTTAGCTTGTCCCACACGGCCTTGCGGGCAACCGGGTCGAGCCCTATCGTCGGCTCGTCTAGAAAGAGGATCTTCGGACTGATGAGCAGGGCGGTGGCTATCTCCAACCTGCGTATCATGCCCCCGGAGTAGGACCGGACCAGCCTGTCCTTTGCGTCGCTCAGCCCGATGCCCTCAAGGGAGTCGTCTATGAGCCTCCTCCTCGCTTCTGAGGGGATGCCATATATCTTCGCGTATATGAGCATGTTCTCGTAACCGCTGAGGTCGGTCCATACGCTCATCTCCTGGGGGACATAGCCCACAAGACCCCTGATAGCGCCGCTCTCGCGGACCGTGTCGTGACCCATGACGTCGGCGTGCCCCTCAGTGGGCGGGAGCTGCGTCGTCAGTATGCGCATGAGCGTCGTCTTGCCGGAGCCGTTTGGCCCAAGCAGTGCAAAGACCTTGCCTGGGCGGACCTGCAGGTCTACGCCGTCCAGAGCCCTCGACGTCTTCTCATATACCTTGACTATGCCGCGTGCGTCAACAGCAAATTCCATAAGGGTAGAGAAGGCGTGGCAACTAATATTTTTGAGGTGGGCGCCGCCAGCGGCACCGCCGAGGCTGAGCCGCAGCCCCTCCATGCCTCCGCACCCCCACTCCTGCCCAAACACGAACTGCCATGGCAGGGCGCGCGACGCTTGCAGGCGCTCACTCCAGCTCGAAGGCTCCGGTGTATAGCTGGTAGTACTTCCCCCTCAGGGCTATCAGCTCATTGTGGCTGCCCCTCTCTATGATGCGCCCCTCTTCGAGTACGATTATAGCCTTTGCGTTGCGGACGGTTGAGAGGCGGTGGGCTATGACGAACACAGTACGCCCCTGCATCAGGGAGTCCATGCCCCTCTGCACTATGGCTTCGGTTCGGGTGTCGATGCTCGAGGTCGCCTCGTCGAGTATCATGACCGGAGGGTCGGCGACTGCGACCCGTGCGATGGATAGGAGCTGCCTCTGCCCCTGAGAGAGCTCCTCGCCGTTGCTTGTCAGCACCGTCTTGTAGCCGTTTGGTAGCCGGCTGATGAAGTCGTCGGCGTTTGCTATCTTCGCCGCCTCGAACACATCCTCGTCCGTGGCGTCGAGCCGGCCGTATCGGATGTTATCCATCACGGTGCCGGTGAATAGGGCGGTGTCCTGGAGCACCATGCCGAGGGAGCGGCGCAGGTCGCCCTTCCTGATCAGGTCTATGCGGATGCCGTCGTAGAGGATCTCGCCGTCGTTTATGTCGTAGAAGCGGTTCAGCAGGTTAGTTATCGTCGTCTTGCCGGCGCCGGTCGCCCCCACCAAGGCGATCTTCTGCCCCGGCTTCGCGTAGAGCGTTACGCCGTGCAGGACCAGCTTGCCCTCGACGTAGCCGAAGTTGACGTTGTTCATGCGCACATCGCCCGCCAGCCTGGTGTAGATGGCCGTGCCGTCCTTCTGCGGCACCTTCCACGCCCAGATCTCGGTGCGCTCCTCGGACTCGACGAGCCTGCCGCCGCTGTCGTACTTTGCGTTCACAAGCGTGACGTGGCCTTCGTCCTTCTCCGGCTCCTCGTCCATGAGGGCAAAGATGCGATCGGCCCCTGCCAGCGCCATTGCAATCGACGCTATCTGCTGCGAGACCATCGCGATCGGCTGCGTGAAGCTGCGGCTCAGCTGCAGGAATGCAACGATAGTCCCGAGGGTCAGCCCGGTGATGCCGTTGATGGCCAGCGCGCCGCCCACTATCGCGATAAGCACGTACTGGAGGTTCCCCAAGTTGCTCGCGATGGGCATCAGGATGTTGGCGTATGTGTTGGCGGAGGTGGCGACGCTGCATAGCTCGTCGTTGAGCTTGTCGAAGCCCTTCTTCGCCTCCTCCTCGTGGCAGAAGACCTTTATGACCTTCTGACCGTTGATCATCTCCTCGATGTAGCCGTTGGTGGCGCCGATCGCCATCTGCTGCCTGCGGAAGAAAGAGCCGCTCCTGCCGCCGATCTTCATGGTCGCGAAGAACATCACTAGGACCATTGCGACCACCAGCGCCGTGAGCGGGATGCTGAGCGCGAGCATCGCCGAAAAGACCGCGACTATCGTGACTACGGAGGAGATCAAGGACGGGAGGCTCTGGGAGAGCATCTGGCGCAGGGCGTCGGTGTCGTTGGTGTAATGGCTCATCACGTCGCCGTAGTTGTTGGTGTCGAAGTACCTGATCGGCAGCGCCTGCATCTTGGAGAACATCTCGTCCCTGACCCGCTTCTGGACGCCCTGCGAGATTGTGACCATGATGCGGCTGTACGACAAGGTTGCGAGGACGCCGACGAGGTATATCCCGCCCATGACCAGGATGATCTTCATAAGGCCGGTGAAGTCTGGCGCCGGGTCGTGCATCAGCGGCGTGATGTAGTCGTCGATGAGGACCCGCAGGAAGAGCGAGCCCACGACGCTCGCAACCGTGCTTAGGATGATGCAGGCTACGACTGCGATGAAGTGCAGCTTGTACTGCGCGAAGACGTAGGACATGAGCCTCCTGAGCGACTTCATGCTGAACTTTGGCCGCATGTGCGCATTGTTCGCTGGCCGGCGCATCATTGCTCGCCGCCTCCCTTCACCTGGGAGGAGTAGACCTCCCGGTAGATCATGTTGCTCTCCAGCAGCTCCTCGTGGGTGCCCACCGCGTCGACCTTGCCGCCCTCCATCACGACGATCTTGTCCGCGTCCTCAATGGAGGATATGCGCTGGGATATGATTATCTTGGTCATGCCCGGCAGCTCATCGCGGAGCGCGCGCCTGATGAGGGCGTCGGTCTTCGTGTCGATGGCGCTCGTTGAGTCGTCGAGTATCAGGACCTTCGGATCCTTCAGGAGCGCCCTGGCGATGCAGAGGCGCTGCCGCTGTCCCCCGGAGACGTTCGTCCCCCCCTGCTCGATGCGGGTGTCGTAGCCGTCAGGGAAGGAGCGGATGAATCCGTCCGCCTGCGCGAGCTTGCAGACCCGGACCAGCTCCTCGTCGGATGCCCCCTCGTTGCCCCAGCGCAGGTTCTCCTTTATGGTGCCGGAGAACAGGACGTTCTTCTGGAGGACCATGCCAACAGCATCGCGCAGCACCTTGAGGTCGTAGCCGCGCACATCCACGCCGCCGACCGCCACGGAGCCGGCGGTGACGTCGTAGAGGCGGGGGATTAGCTGCACGAGGGTGGTCTTCGAGGAGCCGGTGCCCCCAATGATCCCCACGG
>MAGU01000035.1 GCA_001717025.1 Candidatus Methanomethylicus oleisabuli
GGCAAGAAGGGGGCGCTGCTGGCGATCGTCTTTAGGGGGGGCTGGATCGATTGCATAGCGGCGCGCCGAGACCCCGGCGGATGGGTGCCCGCCTCGGCATGGCTTGAGGGGCAGGGCTTCATGCTGGAGGTGACCTCGGTCAGCTTTGGCCCCGGTCTAGCCGCAGCGTGGGGCGAGGAGGAGGCGGAGGGACTCTCAGGGTGGGCGGCTGCGAGGGGGCTCGAGCCCTGCTGCCTCGGCGGGAGGAACGCCGCCCAGGCGGATGTGATCTCGCGCGGAGTCGGGGAGTATGTTGGCGGTGCGGGCAAACCATAAGGGGCTGAATGGCCGACCGCTAAGGTTAAATTTCGCACCCCAGTTTTGTGGCGTGTGGTAGAAAATGGAGTTCTGCCCCAAGTGCAAATCCTTTCTCATAGAGGACCCGAAGAGGAAGGTCCTCGTCTGCAGGTCATGCAAGTTCGAGAAGCCCATTAAGGGGGGCGATAGCCAGAGGTTCGTCGAGGTCATAAACAAGCCCAAGAGCGAGCTTATAGTCAAGGACAGCGACGACCCCCAGGACGCGACGCTGCCGACGACCCGAGCGGAGTGCAGGAAGTGCGGCAACATGAAAGCGTATTACTGGATGGTTCAGACGAGGAGCGCAGACGAGCCGTCCACCAGGTTCTACAGGTGCACGAAGTGCGGCATGACTTGGCGCGAGTATGAGTAAGCGGTGGTGCACGGCTTTTTGCCACATTAGGGCACTACAGATAGCAGCTCGCAACCGTTAAGTATCCCTACTTTTTATAGAATCTGTGGTGGAGGAAGAGTCGTGTTCAAGGCAGTTCTCGCGGATGGCCGTATTTGGAAGAACATCATAGAGTCGGTATCTACGCTCGTCGATGAGGGCGTCTTCATAGCAGACCCCTCAGGAATCAAGCTCAGGGCGATGGACCCATCGAGGGTCGCGATGGTGGACTTAGAGCTACCTAAGGCTGCCTTCGAGTCGTATGAGTGCGGAGCCGAGACGCCGATAGGCGTGAACTTCGATGATATGAAGAACGTCATGAAGAGGGTAAGCGGCGGAGAGAAGCTCGAGCTCGAGAAGCATGACGAGGAGGCCAGGCTGAAGATAAGGTTCAAGGGGAAGAGCTCAAGGACGTTCTCGCTCTCGCTACTGGACCTGGGCAAGGAGGAGCTCTCTGCGCCGCGCATACCTTTCAACGCAACGGTCAAGGTTCCCGCGGGGACCCTGCTCGAGGCCATAAGGGACGCGGAGGTCGTCAGCGACTTCGTGCGGATAGTCGCGGAGAACGGCCAGCTCAAGGTGAGCGCATCCGGTGAGAGGGGCGAGGTGGATGTGATAATTACGAAGGAGAGCGGCGAGCTGCTCTCGATAGAGCTTAAGGAGATGGCCAAGGCGCTCTACAGCCTCAACTACCTAAGCAAGATGATGTCGGCGTCGTCCCTCTCCGACATCGCGATAGCAATGTTCTCGACGGACATGCCGCTGAGGCTCGAGTTCAACCTGACGAGCGGCGGCAAGATAGTCTACTACCTGGCCCCAAGGATGGAGAACGACTGAGGATCAGCCTGCGGGCATCGCGGCGGCGGGGAGGGCCGCTACCAAGCTATGTTTTATAGCCGACTGCAGAGAGGGGTCAGTTGAGCAAGATGCTTACAAAAGAGGACCTCGCGAAGTATCCTTTCCTCGACCAGTCGGCGGCGTTCATAGCGGGGTACAACCTCACACTCTCTGACCTCACGGCACCGGCATACTCCGGGGTAGTCGACCGCGCTGTAGAGAGGGTCAGGCGCAGCATAGAGGGCGGGGCTGGGGCTGCGACCCTTAACCTAGGCGACACTGAGACCGAGATACTGTCCTACCCGCTAGCGCTAGCGCTCGTGTATGCCAGCGGGGCGCGGTGGCTCGTCAACCGGTTCGCCACCTCAGAGGCGAAGAGGTGCGAGGAGCTCCTGAAGATGGAGGCCGCTCCAAAGTTGGCAGAGATAGCGAAGTCCAGCTTCGGGTGGAAGGTCGACCTGGAGGACTTGAGGCTGGAGTGGGAGAGGCTGACGTTCAGGCTGGGGCTCGCGGACTACCTTGAGGTGGCGCCACAGTTTCACTCGCCATCATGGAAGCTCACCAACAAGTATGTCGACAAGGGGTATGTCTTCCTTGATACGAAGGACTTCTCGAGGCTGCTTGCCGAGAACCTGAAGCTCAGGATAATAAGGAAGTCCGGCGAGGAGGAGGCCAAGAACTTCGAGCTCCCCGCGGCGCTCCAGCCCCACCTGAGCGGGATATTGGGGCTGCTTGAGG
Organism: Candidatus Methanomethylicus oleisabuli; assembly: GCA_001717025.1. Taxonomy (GTDB): domain Archaea; phylum Thermoproteota; class Methanomethylicia; order Methanomethylicales; family Methanomethylicaceae; genus Methanomethylicus; species Methanomethylicus oleisabuli. Next base: position 2,303 of record MAGU01000035.1, read on the forward strand.
GGAAGAAGGAGCTTTACGAGGACGAATTCCCCGAGGGGGTGGTGGATGAGGCCAGACCGCCGTGCATAGTGGCTATAGCGAACGACCTCAGAGCCGGGAAGAGCCTCTCGCACATGGCAAGGTTTGCGATAACTACGTTCATGCTCAACGTGGGGGAGAGCGTTGACGGCGTCCTCAAGCTCTTCAGCAACGTTGCGGACTTTGATGAAGGCAAGGCAAGGTACCAGGTGGAGCACATAGCAGGCATGACCGGCTCTCGAACGAAGTATGCGCCACCCAAGTGCGAGGTCCTCAGGTCGTTCGGGCTATGCGTCGAGCCAGACAAGCTCTGCGCGACCGTGAGCCACCCGCTGAACTACTACAAGAGGAGGGTCAGGGCGGGGCCTGCTACGAGCGCGCCGCGTGGGGAGGATGGGCGGAGGGGGGGCAGGAAGGGTGCACAAGGTCGTCATCGATGAGTTCAGAAACTACTATTCTAGGCTGCCGGCGGAGCAGCTGGACGTCAAGGACTTCGTCAAGAGGGAGTATGCGATGCTGCACTTCGGCGACCAGACGATGGTAAGGCACCTCAGGTTCGACAGCACATCTGAACTGAGGAGGAGGCTCGTGGAGGAGGCCCCAGCGAACGTCTACTACTCCTCGGCATACTACCGGGACCCGCAGGCTGACGACATGAACGCCAAGGGGTGGGAGGGGGCAGACCTGATATTCGACATAGATGCGGACCACATAAGGACGGACTGCAAGGAGAGCCACGACACGTGGGCGTGCCTCGACTGCGGCTGCAGGGGGAGGGGCTTCCCCCCTGAGGCATGCCCGAAGTGCGGCATGAAGAAGATAGACACGGTCACGTGGGTCTGCGAGGGTTGCCTCGACACGGCGAAGGCGGAGATATTCAAGCTGATAGACGAGTTCATGGTCCCGGACTTCGGCGTTGCGCTTGGCGAGATCGAGATCTGCTTCTCAGGCCACAGGGGCTACCACCTGCACGTCCTCTCGGACTCCGTCCGCGGACTTGCAGGCGACGGAAGGAGGGAGATAGCGGATTACGTGAGGGGGATAGGGCTCGACCCCAAGGAGCACGGCTTCAGGCAGGTCCCCGGCAACGGCCCGATATTGGGCCCGGATATGAGGGACGGCGGATGGAGGGGTAAGATCGCCAGGGCGATCTACGAGTTCGTGAGCGGGAGGAGCCAGGAGGAGCTGAGGGCGGTGGTCGGTCCGGTAGTGGCAGACACCATAACGAAGAGCAAGGAGAAGTTCCTGCAGAGCATATCGGATACGCCGCCGCACTGGGGAGGCATGAGGGGATACAGCCTAGAGAGCCTGCTGAAGATAGCGAATGCGGCGGCAAAGGAGCACGTCTGCAACATCGACGAGAGGGTCACGCTCGACGTGAAGAGGCTGATAAGGCAGCCTAACAGCCTCCATGGGAAGTCGGCGCTGAAGACTGCCGAGGTCTCTTACTCGGACTTGGAGCACTTTGACCCCCTAAAGGACGCGGTGGCATTCAACAGCGGCAGTATAAAGATATATGTGAAGGAGATACCTCGAGTTAGGATAGGGGATTGCGAGGTGGGGCCGGCCAAGGGCACGGAGATGGAGGTGCCAATGGCGATGGGGCTCTACCTGATATGCAAAGGAGCTGCCGATCCCAGGTTGTGAGCCCTTGTACAAGAAGATCATGGAGTTCTGGGTAATCGAGAGGGAGTCCAACGAGCTGCAGGCCCCGCCGTTCGAGTTCAAGGAGGAGGTCGAGGAGTACTTTAATGGGCTAACGAAGGCGGGCGGCGGGATACAGGCGAAGGTCGCGGAGGCGGAGGCGGCGAGGGCGAGGCGGATGCTGGACGCGATCAGGGAAATAAGGAGGGAGAAGATACTCATCGCCTCGGTTGAGGGGACCCTTAACGAGGCGAACCTGATGGAGGGTGAGGCCCCTGTTGCCAAGACGGCGCC
>MAGU01000036.1 GCA_001717025.1 Candidatus Methanomethylicus oleisabuli
GAACCGCCTGCTCCATCCTATATGCAGCATCGGACTCCCCCAGCCACTCAAGCATCATCTTCGCCGCCAGTATCATCGAAACGGGGTTCGCATCGTTCTTGCCCGCATGCTTTGGCGCAGAACCGTGAATCGGCTCGAAGAGGCCGTAATTATCTCCCACGTTCGCGCCTGCCGCCATGCCGAGACCGCCCCCAATCTGGGCGGCTTCGTCTGACAGGATGTCGCCGAACATGTTCGTCGTCACTATGACGTCGAAATCTTGCGGCCTCTTGATCAGCTGCATGGACGCATTGTCGACGTAAAGCTCATCGAAGTAGACCTCTGGGTACTTCGATGCCACGGAATTGCAGACCTCCCTGAAAAGTCCGTCCGTCGTTCTGAGGACATTTGCCTTGTGAACCGCCGTGACCCTCTTCCGCCTCTTCATCGCCTGCCTAAATGCCGTCTCTGCAATCCTCTGGCATCCCCTCCTTGTTATGACCCTCAGACCTACAGTGTCATCGCCGACCTTGAATTCGTATCCCTTGTAAAGGTCTTCGGTATTCTCCCTCACGAAGAGCATGTCGATATCGTCCCTCATTGCCATAGCCCCGGGATACGACTTTATGGGCCTCAGGTTCGCATAGAGGTCGAACATCTGTCTAAGCTTGACAATCACATCCGCCGCGCTCTCGCCGACAGGCGCCTTGAGGCAGGCGTCCGTGCTCCTGAGCGTCTGAATGGTATCTGCAGGCAGCGCCTCGCCGCGCCTCTTGAGGCAGTCGTCCCCTGCCGGCGCATCTATGAATACCATCCTTACGGGGGTGACCTGCTCGACCGCAGCCAGCACCTCCAGGGTCGCATTTGTCTGTTCCGGTCCTATGCCGTCGCCGGAAATAAGCGCTATCTTGTATGCTTTTGTCATTTCTTTTCCACCTTTTCAAATCTCTTCTTCAAGCTCTGCAGCAGCCCTCCATCCATCAGCATCTTGAGCAGGAAGTCGGGGTAACTCTCTGTGGGTATCATCTCACCGTTGCTCTTAATCACCGCGCCCCCCTCAAGATCGATTGTAACCGTCTCGCCCTCGCCGACCCGTTCCCTTGCGTCCTTGGATATGACGACCGGCAGGCCTATGTTTATCGCATTCCGGAAGAATATCCTCGAGAACGACTTGGCGATGATCGCCCCCACGCCAGCATGCTTCAAAGCAAGGGGCGCGTGCTCCCTGCTGGATCCGCACCCGAAGTTCTTCCCGGCGATTATTATGTCCCCTGGCTTTATCTTGTCTGCGAATCCCGGGACCAGCCCTTCAAGCGCGTGCTTGGCGAGATCCTTCGGATCAGTGAGTACCAGGTACTTCCCTGGAAGTATCACATCGGTATCGACGTCGTCGCCGAAGAGCCAAACTCTACCTTTGATGCCGTCCATGTTCATCCCCTCATATACTTCCTTGGGTCCGCCAGCCTCCCCTCAATGGCGGTCGCTGCCGCCGTCTGCGGGGATGCGAGGTAAACCTTGGCCGCTGTACTGCCCATTCTTCCGATAAAATTCCTGTTCGAGGTGCTTATGCAGTTTTCCCCATCCGCGAGGATGCCCATGTGCCCTCCAAGGCATGGGCCGCAGTTGGGGTTGCACACAACGCCTCCCGCTTGGATGAACGTCCTGAGGTAACCTCTCTCCTCTGCCTCGAGGTATATCCTCTGAGAGGCGGGAATGACTATCAACCTTGTGTTTGGGCTCACCTTCCTGCCTGAGAGTATCTTGGCCGCTGCCTCCAGGTCCTCGAGCCTTCCGTTGGTGCAGGAGCCTATGAAGACCTGATCGGCTATGACGTTGCCCGCCTCGCATATCGGCTTTACGTTGTCCACCGAGTGCGGCATCGCAACTTGGGGCTCGAGCGTCGCCAGGTCAACCTCTAGCGTTCTGTAATACTCTGCATCAGGGTCGCTCTTGAGGGGCGCCTCCTTAACGCCAGTATACTCGAGGGTTCTCTTGTCCGGATTGATTATGCCCGTCTTCCCGCCCATCTCGATTGCCATGTTGCACATCGTAAGCCTGCTGTCCACGCTGAGCGATCCTACCCCGCCTCCAGTGAACTCGGCGGCGCAGTAGAGCCCTCCATCTACGCCTAGGGTTCCTATGATGTTGAGTATTACGTCCTTGGAGGAGACCCCGTCTCTGAGCTTGTTCTTAAGGTCGCACCTTATTGTCTGCGGAACCCTGAACCACATCTCCCCCGTCAGATATACCGAAGCCATCTCCGTCGAGCCTATCCCTGTCGCAAATGCCCCGAGCGCGCCGAGGGTGCAGGTGTGCGAGTCCGCGCCAACGACGAGCATGCCGGGCTTCACATACTGTTCCGCAAGGATCTGGTGGCAGACGCCCTGCCTGCCGACCTCGTGGTAGTTCTTTATGCTGTACTTCTTCGCATACTCCCTCAGGTCTTTGTGCAGCTGGGCGGTAACCGTTGAGTTTGCCGGGACTTGGTGGTCGAGTATTATGACCACCTTATCGGCGTCCCACGGTCGCTCATACCCTACCTCCTTCAGCACCTTGAGCGTAAGAGGTCCGGTGAGGTCATGAATCATGGCAAGGTCGATTCTGCATACCACGTATTCTCCAGGATGGACTGCCTCATTTCCAGAGGCCCTTGCCAGTATCTTCTCGGAAATGGTCATTCCCATGCTAGGCCCTCCAATGCTCCACGATAATCGCATCTTCCTTTAAAAATTACCTGTAGCTCATCCTAAAAAATCATAAATGGCGTTCTACAATGACATGCTCTTTCATGCTTTCCACAATCAGATATTGCCAAATTTGCCAAGGGCTTCCTTTTCCGGCTATTAAGCGCTCATAAAAAAAGTAAAAAAAGTGGGGCGCCCTTCAGGACAAGGCATCTTTGAACGCGGTCTTCAACCTCCGCGAAAATTTCGCTATCAGGACGACCGCCATGACCGCCGGTAGCGAAAGGAGGCAAGCCCCCCCCATGGGGCACGCACCGCAGGCGGCTCCGCATGGGGCGCTGAGCAGGTATGTGAGTGGCGCCGCAGAGGCCGCCATTGCATACGCCCACAGACCCTTAATTCTGCTGAGCCACGCCCGCATCCTTCTTTCTCCCCCACCTCATCGAGTATGCCCCTTTGGGGCAGCGATTGACGCACTCTTTGCAGTTTATGCATAGGGTCGTCTCGATCGACTTGTCGTCATTTATTGCCCACATCGGGCACATCTCCTTGCAGCTATTGCAATCCGTGCATTTGGTCTTATCATACTCCGTCCGGTACATGCCAAGTTTGCTCCCAGCCTTGTGTGCCAGATTTGACATTGCACCAAGCGGACAGAAGAAGAGGCACCAGCCCCTGCCTCCGAACATCAAGACTCCGCCTATTATGAGCCACCCGATAAGGACCATTATTCCACCCGTGTGCCAATACTCCAGCGCTGTTGCGTTGCCGAATGCTGCATCGACCAAGTTCTGGAGAGTGGCTGAGGCGCAGTACCTGCAGCATACCGACGAGATCTGGTCGCCGAATATCTTGAATCCAGCAAAGACTGAAACTGCAATGAACCCTGCAAGGAAGCCATACCTGAGCCCTCGCGTGACCTTGGGGTCCTTTATCTTCAGCCTGAACTTGGATGGCAGAGGTATCACTCTGCTAAGCCCTTCGCTCACCGCACCGACTGGGCATAGCCATCCGCAAAAGACGGGGCCCAAGAAGAACGACAGCAGTATGACCCCTATCACGAATGCCGCGCTGACCGAGCCTATGAGCGAGTAATACCTCCCGCTGAACATCCAGTCAATGGGCATCCTGAGGCAGATCGTGTGGAGCGTAGGATCCGCCACGTTGCCGATGGCAAAGTAGACCAGCCGGCTGAAGAGAGCGAAGGGCGCGACGAATAAGAAGAAGCCCGCGACCAGCGAGATGTAGCGCATCTTATTCTTTCTTAGCGTATCCAAGAATTTCAACTGCAACAGTCAGCCACCCCTCCAACAATCTCCTGGCCATGACCAATGATTATGGGTATGAAGGTCAGGACCTGCTTCGTATCAGCATCGATTACCTTCAGCCCCCCTTGGTAGACGATCTGCTCGTCCATGTAGTAAGCCGGAATTCTGAAGTACCAGTCGATTCCCAAATTCTTGATCGACTGTCCTGGATACAGCCGCTCCGTGAATGTGTGGGCCTCCTCGTCATAAGGCAAATTCGCGCTTACCGACCACTCCACCGGGAACGTCGTATTTGCAAGCTCCAGCTGCACCCTGACCGGCTTCTTTCCTAGGTTGTATATCCAGTGCGTGGAGAGCGCCTCGATATTCGGGTTCAGCGCGTTCTTTAGGGCGCCCCTGCTATCTAGGTCTATCACTATCGGTGCCATGGATACCGGAGGGCCCGCCCCCCTCAACGTAATCGGCTCGGTCACATTTCCGGCAGGGAAGGCGACCCAGAAGTGGACCATCTCAGATTTTCCGAAGACCGCAGCATACGCCCCCAACGAGAGCGTTATCACGAACATAGCTGCGAACGCAATCAACACTGTCTTGTTCATGTCTCACACCTGACCGATAAAAACTGGCGCCCTACTCGGTATTTCTACTTGATGGAATTGAATTCCTATCGCAAGGTTCATATATTGAATTCAAATATATCTCAGATGGCGAAGACTGATGGCAAGCGACCCTGTTTCCAAGAGCTTGGAATGGAGCAAGAAAGGTTACATGGGCATGGCATTGCTCCTCATGATAAACGAGAGGCCACTCACCGGATACGACATAATGCGTTCGATAAGGGAGACGACTGACGGCTCTTGGACCCCAACGCCGGGTGGAGTATACCCTGTCCTGAAGAAGCTTGAAGCGGAGGGGCTTGTCCACGGCGAATGGTACGTCCACAAAGGAAGGAAGTGCAAGACATACGTCATAACCGAGAGCGGAAAGCGGACCCTTGAGAATGTGCTGATCAAGCAGAGCCAGATCGCATTGGGGATAAACCGCCTATTCGAGGGCTGCATGAAAGACATCTTTGGCTTCGAGCACCCATTCGTTGCTCGCCCCGTCATCTTTGCGATGCTGGAGGACGACTCTGTAAGGCAGGGGCTCGAAGACCTGGAAGATAAGAGGGAAGCCGTGCTGGAGCTGATCGATTCACTACGTCGTTATTTGGCCGACACGGATGCCAAGATCGCGGAGCTGAAGAGGGGCACTACCTTTTAGCGAGCCCCAGCGCATACTCTATTATCTTGCCCGGGATGTCGACCTCAGTCGCCGACATCGCACCCTTGAACTCTACCGTGCTGTTGACCTCGTGTATAACGAATCCGTTATCCGTCTCCATGGCATCGACGCCTAAAACCCCCCCGCCGACGACCTCCGCCGCCTTCAAGATCATCTCCCTGAGCTCTCCGCTGACGGGGAACGACTCTGCATGCCCGCCCCTGGCTATGTTGGTCCTCCAATCGTCTGGTGCGGAGTACCTGAATATAGATGCGGCGATGAGGTCTCCGACCACCACTGTTCGTATGTCCCTGGGTGGCCGCTTCACCATCTCCTGTATGTAGTATATCTGGTAGAGCGGGTTGCCCATCTCCTCCCGGTCCTCAAGGATTGCTTGGGTCGTCTCCCGGTCCTTTAGTGGCGCTATGAGCCTCCCCCAGCTCCCGAATACAGGCTTTATCACCGCGGGATAGCCGATCTCTTCTACTGCCCTCATTGCCTCCTCCTTCGTGAAGGCTACTATCGTCTTGGGGGTAGGTATCCCTGCCTTCGCAAGGGCCATGCTACATAGGAGCTTGTTGCCGCAAATCGAGGCTACCTTGTGCGAATTTATGACGTTCACACCTTTGCTCTCGAGTATTGCCGTGATGTAGAGCCCCCGGAAATGGCTGACGCACCTCTCAAGTGCCACCTCGCCAAACAGTTCGCGGTCTTTGTCCGGATCGGTTATGGTCAGGTGGAGCTCCTTCGCGTCCACGGCTCTGAAATCCACCCCCCTCTTCTGCGCGGCATTGATGAGCTCCTTCTCTTCAACCCTGATCCTGTCGTAAAGAAGGGAGATGGATGGGGGCAACTGCTATTCTCCCCAGTCTTCGCCTTCGGACTCCGCGACCTTCAGTTCAAAGTTTCCTTTGCTGTTCTTGGACACTTCGAGCTCTGCACCGCAGTCCCCGCAGCTGATAATCTCGCCCTCGATAACTTCTTTTGTCTCGATGTCTCCATCGCATTCAGGACATTTGAATTTCATTTCTCTTCCTCCAAATTATTGCTTCGAAACTAACAATAATTTATATTAATAAATATTTCTATAACATTCTGTTAATCCTCTATTGGAGTCGCGTTTAATAAACCACATTCAAATCGGCTGTTTTTTCAGTTATCGCCGCATTAAAAAGCCTCAAAAATGTATCGAATTTATCTATGGGGATCCGTGCCCCTGCTGCCTTCGGGTGACCTCCGCCGGTCCCGCCCAACTGATCCACGATCTGCGGTAGCATCTTATTCATCTCTATCTTGTCCGAGTGCGATCTCAGGCTCATCTCGATGAATCCCCTCCGGGTCTCACCACCGATGCCAACCGTGGCCCCGGTCGCGCCCTTGGCGTATACTGCCGTCTTTCCCAAAGACCAGTCCATGTCAAGGACGTAAGCTATCTGCCCAACCGTCTTCACGTCCTCCTTGATCTTCTTGCGCATAGCCTCCTCCCTCAGTGCCTCCCCTATCGCAAGGTTTACCAGCCACTCATTAGAACTGGGCGTCTTGGCCGCCGCAAGGAACTGCGCCACCTTGCGTTTGCTGTCGTGATTTCTTCCGAGGGCATCTATGGCTTGTATCATGATGCCGCACTCGAGGTATAGCCCGCGTTTATCCCATTTGTTGAGGAGCGCCTCTATCTCGTAAGTCTTGTCAAGGTAATCCCCTATGGCGCCAAATATGGCGACCCTGCTCATATCATCCGGCATCTGCCTCGGGGTCTCCTTCATGAGCCGTGTGAACGTGAGCTCTGCAGCGCACGATGAGGTGGCATGCACGAGCTCGGCGGGGAACTCCTTTGCATCGAAGACCTCAGGGAGTGGGTGATGGTCAATATACAGGATCCTCTTCCCCCCCTGCGCTATCCTCTTTAACTCCCTCACAACCTGCCCGTATACGCTTCCTGAGAGTGCTATGTCGCATATCACGACATCCCCCTCGACATGGGCGAGGTCCTCAGCCAGCCCTACCGGGTGTGAGAAGTAAATGCTGGCGTCCTTGAATGCGGAGAGCGCCAAGGCGGCAGAGCAAATCCCATCAGTGTCCCCGTGAGAGACTATCCACTTCATAAACGATAATATGCTGCGGAGTTAAAAAAGGATTGAGTTCGCCTTACTCCGCCCTGAATATGTTTTCATACTTTGTGTAGATCTCCAGCGACTCCGCCTGCACGCTCGCCCTCCTACGGTTTATGACATCTATGAAATCGTCCATTGTTATGGGCCTCGGTATCGCGTTCCTATCTGACGCCTTCCCCGACTCAAAGAACTCGCTGACGACCTTTAGTTGGGCCGCCTGCGCGATGTCCCTGATGTCGCTGCCGGAGTAGCCTTCCGTCTTCTGCGTGAGAATGTCGAGGTCCACGCTGCTCATGTTGAGCTCCTTGGTGTATATGATGAACATGCGCCTCCTCGCCTCACTATCGGGGATGGGGACATAGATCCTCTTCTGGAAGCGGCGTATGAATGCCTTGTCAAGCGACCACGGTTTGTTGGTGGCGCCTATGACATAGAGGGGGAGGTTCTTGCTCTTATCCGTGAGTCCGTCCATCTCCTTTAGGATCTGGCTCCGCATCCTTATCTCGCCGCCAACTTCTTGGGAACGGGTTCCAAGCAGTGAGTCTATCTCATCAATGAATATGATTGCCGGCTGTCCGTTCGAGGTCTTTTCCCTAGCTGACCTGAACAGCTTGGCGACGTTCTTCTCTGCCTCGCCGAGCCACTTTGACATGATCGATGCCGCATCAACTGAGTAAAACGCTGCGCTGATCTCGGTTGCAACCGCCGCCGCTATCAGCGTCTTGCCGCATCCCGGCGGGCCATACAGCAGGATTCCCCTAGGCCATCCAAGGGGGAATAGGTCGGCGCGCATAGTCGGATATATGATGGCTTCCCTCAGCGCTTTCTTGGTGGTCTCAAGACCCGACACGTCATCCCACTTGACATTAGGCTTCTCTGTTACCAACAGCTGATCATAAATCCCTGCCTTCTGCTGCGTTGCCGCCTCCCCTGGCTTCTGGGGGAGTGTTGGGCTTTCCATCGCTGGCCTGCTTGGGAAGACCTCCGGCTCGCTCTCGTCGGAGTCGGCGGCGTGCCCTACCTGGAGTATCTTTATCCTTTCTTGGTACTCCATCGCTTTCTGTATGTATATCCGGTTAAGCTCATAGCTGGGGTCAAGCTTCACAAGCCTCATGAACGATTCGATTGCCCTTTGGTAATATGTGATCGCCATGCCCTTAGCGCCTTGCCTGTCGAGGCGCATCGCCTCCATGGCATACTTCTTTCCGTCAGATTCTAGTATAGCCGCCGCGTTCATTGTCATATGCCTTCGCCTCTTCGACCGTCTGGATCTTGATTAGCCCCTTCTTCGATAGCCCCTCGATCACTATGGGCAGCTCGTCCTCTGAGATCCTGCATCGGCTGCTGCAGTCTCTGAATTTAAATGAGCCTCCGTTCTCCTTGAGGTACTCCAACAGCACCTTCTCCTTTACAGGCTCAAGATCATTTCCAGCGTTCATGTTGCTCTGGATTGGAACGAAGTCGAATTCGTCGTCTGCTACCTCGTCCTCCTCGTCCTCACCAATGGCAATGGCCTTCCTCACGATCACCTCGTTTGGCACCGGTGGCAGATCCGAATCGAGCTTATTCTTGAGAAACTCGCATGCCTGGTCCAATATCTCATCGTTCAGTGCGCTTTCAGGTATGTGAACGAGAGATTCCTGACCGGCGCCAATATCCATTCTGATCATCGCATCGTCGAGTGCACTGCCGATCTGGGACAGCTCGTTGGATACCGTTGGCATGACCTCTGACAGCTGCTCTGAGATGTTCTTGACCACCTCAAGTGTCGGCTGGAGCTGTGCAAATGTGGATCCTATCTCCTTCAATGTTTCCATCCTTAGCACCAGCTGCTCCAGCAATAAAAGACCGTTGGTAACGGTCCTCCTGACCTTTTTAACCTCGGTGAGTTCGTTAGCGTAAATCTTAGCCCTATCCGCATCCTTCTTTCTCATTGCAGTAGAGCAGGAGTCAAAGAGCGTCGTGGCCCTGCCCTTTAGCCTGCCGTCAAGTAGCTCAAGCTTCCTCTGCTGCTGCCTGAGCCTTATTATCGTCTCTTCCAACGTGTCCTTTAGAGGTGGAGTATGCTTAAAGAAGTTCAATTTCAATTTTCTCCACCTCTAAGGACTAGATTTTTTGGGGATACTTGTATTCGTGTAAGCCTAACAACCATCGCTTCCTTTAGAGCCTTCTCTCGACAAAAAAATAAGGGAAAAAGGAGTGGCAATTACTTGCGCTCCTAGAACCCTGTCTTCTCTCCTGTGGCTATTCCCGCTGGCAGCTCCGGGAACTTCTCCTTCACTCTCTGCTCGGCCACTATGGCGGCCTCGCCGAGTATCTTCTGGGCATCCTCGTTGGCGCTCTCGAAGTTGAGGCTCAGTCCACCGGTCTGTCCAGCATCGACGAGTATTCCGCTCAAGACTGTGCTGATGTCCCCGAGCTCTCTCTCCGCCTCTGGCAATAGGGATGAGATGCCGCTCCTGACGTTCTTTATTACACCCATTGCCGGTGCGAGCGTCATCACGATGTCTCCAAGCTCGGTTACCGTGCTCAGCCTCATGACGATCTGTTCAAGCGCCATCTTGGCCTGCATCAGCATCTTGGACATCTTTCTTATCTCAGCCAGCTCGTTGGCATAGATCTTGGCATGGTCGATATCGTGCTTCGAGTAAGCATCAACTACCTTATTGAACATCATGCGGTCCCTTTCTTGGAACCTCTGATTTGCAATGTCTAGCTTCTGCATCTGAAGCTGTATCGACCGAACCGCCTGCTCCAGTCTAGGTTTCAGAGGGCCTGGTGGGTTGACTGAGCCCTTGATCCTAGAGCTTAGACCGGGTTGTTCTTTCCTCTCCCAGTTCTTTGAGAAATTGCTCACTTTCGGTCACCACTCTACGCTTTCCTATGAAAAATTTATAAGGCTAGTGTGACCAGATAGTAGTGTAACCGCAGTATCTGTAGCTTCGGTGACACCGATTGGAGTCACAACTTAAGCCGCTCGCCCAGTCCCTCTCCAAATTTGGACTTACTGATTATGAATCCATGGTATATTTAACTCTTATCAGAAATGGTCCAAGCGGGATTAAGGATATCGAAGCGAAGAGCAATGTGCCGAGGACCAAGATTTACCCCGTCTTAAAGAACCTGGAGAAGAGGAAACTTGTCAGCATCATGCCTGGTAAGCCGATTAAAGCAAAGGGAATGGCGCCAGACGCCTCGCTTCTCAGTCCGATAAGGAGCATGGAGCAAGACCTTAAGGCAATGAAAAAGACAATTCAGGATCTGCGGAAGCTGCACGAAACCTCCTCCGTAAGCGACCAATTCGAGAAGAAGGAGTATTGGGTTACCAGAAAGCTGGAAGACGCCGTCAAAAGCATAGCCGAGACCATCAACAACAGCTCAGAGGAGATACTGCTCTTCCTGAGCCACGAGGGGCTGGAGATTATATCGCAATACTGTTATGAGCTACTCAACCATGCGGCTCTAGACGATATCCCAGTCAAGATAATGATCAACGCTAATAAGAACGATCTCGCAACCCTTAGGCGGTTCACAGACCTCATCACCATAAAATACGTCCCATTCGCGCCCCAAGTGAGCACACTCTTCTCGGACGGCAAAGAGCTGCTCATCTTCAAGAGGATATTTCCCCTCGATAACAAGAGTTCATCGATCTCCGTGGAGCACTATGTTGGTGGCGGCGTATGCGAATTTATCAAGAACGCGCTTACAGGCATCGAATGGACCTCCGGCAAGGACTTTGCTACCCTGCTTCCGGTAATAGAGAATTCGTGGATGCCCGAGGATGCAATCATACACCCAAAGGAGAACCAGGCATCTCCGCTCCTCTACCTATATCTCATGGATCTGATAACAACACACTTTGGGCAAAAGAGGGATGCGGCCTTTGCTGAACTTGGAAAGAAGACGCTGGAATCCATGATGAATGGAAACACAAATTACGTCCAGACCACGCTCGAAAACTCTCTCAGCGTCCTCAGCTCCCAGTACCTGATATACGAAGGCGTGCAGGCTAAGTACTCCTATGATGACCCTGTAAACCTCATAACGTGCGAGCTGAGCGGCAGCTTGACCCCCGCTTACAAGACAGCCGCCGACCGGGGCTTTCCAATACCGCCCTCCGTATGGGGGTTCTTCTTCCTCGGTCTCTTGGACGTCTTCGGCTTCGACTGCAAAGTAATCGACTCAGTATACAATTCAAGCAACAACTATTGGCTGATACAGTATCGCCTCACGAGAAGGCAATCCCTGCCATCCGACAAGAGCGCTTTGGCAGAGCCAGCGATCCTTCCGAAGACGCCTTAGAGCATTTAGACGCTTCGTTGTTAAGCCTCATAAAATTAAGCCAAGGAAGGCCAAAAAAAAGGCCTACATTCTGCGTCTGATTTACTGCCTGCTTGCTCACTGTCCCTTTGACGAGTACGACCAAATCACCACGAGAATTACTGAGAATATGGCCCCGACAAATCCCGATATCAACCACTCTGCTTGTAGCAAATTCGGCAAAACCTGCATAAGCCACGGCTCAAGGTTCTTGAATATGTAATATCCTGCCACACCGAGGAAGTATCCTATAACCGCGATCGCAACTAGTATTCCTGTTCTTCCCATCACTTTCCCTCCCTAACGCTTCTCTTTCTCTCATGATGAGTAATATAAACGTTACTAACGCCCTTTCTTGTTAGGCGATCAAGGCGGAACGCCCTTCCGTTGAGCAAAAGCCCTCTTTAAATACCTACGCCATTCAAAATAATAGGTGCGAGTCTGCATTCGTCAAATGCGTCTCGATCTACTAGTCGACCTGTGGGGTGCCTACATGCTGGACGTCGATGCCGTAAGGAAGGACTTTCCATCTTTGAAGGAGGGTCGGGTCTATCTAGACTCTGCAGCAAGCAGCCTTACACCGGACCCCGTCATCCGAAAGATGGTGGACTATTATAGCGACTACCGTGCAAACGTAGGGCGGGGGATATACGGCATTTCCCGGCGCGCCACCGACGAATTCGAAGCGGCAAGGGAGAAGATCGCCGCGTTCATAGGGGCAGGAAGGGACGAGCTTATACTCTTGCGCAACTCTTCCGAAGCCCTGAACCTTATCGCCAGCGGCGTGCAATTTAGGCGGGGCGACAGCGTGGTCATTACGATACAGGAGCACCATTCGAACTTCGTTGTTTGGCAGCGCGTAAAGGAGCGACTGGGGATTGACTTGAAGATAGTGAAGTCTGACCGTCAGGGGATCTTCAACTTATCTGATTTCGAGGATGCAATCGATGGCAAGACGAAGCTCGTCTCCCTCGCCCACATATCAAATGTTTTGGGCGTTAAGCTGCCAGTCAAGGAGGTGGCGAAGCTGGCCCACGACCAAGGCTCGCTCGTAGCTATCGACGGCGCCCAATCTGCCCCCCACACTAGCGTGAACGTCAAAGACTTGGGGTGCGACTTCTTCGCCTTCTCGGGGCACAAGATGTGCGGCCCGACAGGTGCCGGCGCCCTGTTCATAAGGGGCGACCTGCAGGAGCACGTTGAGCCACTGTGCGTCGGAGGCGGCACTATAGAAGATGTGGGGATCGATTACTACAGGCTGCGCAGAGGGCCATACCGATACGAGGCCGGCACCCCCGCGATCGCGGAATCGATCGGGCTCGGCGCGGCGGTCGATTACCTCCGCTCAATAGGGATGCAGAATATATCCGAGCATGAGCAAGCGCTGACCAGGCGGATGATGGAGCGGCTGCCTGAGGTTCCGGGGATAATCCTGTACGGCCCACCAAACGCCAGCGATAGGGCCGGCATCTTCTCATTCAACATCAAAGGCTTGAACTCCCACGACGTTGCTCTGGCGCTGGACTCCGCCGCGGGCATCATGGTCCGTTCAGGGCACCACTGCGCGCTTCCTCTGATGAAAGATCTGTTGGCCGCCGAAGGCTCGGTCAGGGCATCTGTCTATCTATACAATACCCTCTCCGAGGTTGACCTCTTTGCAGACGCCCTGACTGAGATCGCAAAAACAATGGCATGAGGTGGTAATGTGCATTCTATTGTCGATGCATATTCGAGATTCCCGAAAGCCGACTGCGGATATTGCGGAAACCCGTCCTGCATAACCGCGTTGAGGAGGCACTGCAGCGGCGAGATGCCGCTAGACCAGTGCATATTCTTCAGGACGGGTGCATTGGACCCCCAGTCGATTAGATGCCCTCCAGCAACGGAGTCATCTGGCGTGCCCGGGATTTCTTACATCAATCCATGCCCCAGCGATGCCCACGCGGTGACCGTGGAGGTCTCGTTGGCTTCAGGCGAGCACGCGAAGCACGGCTACTACGACATGGTGACGCTTGACCGCATATTAGGCGGGCACGTCCCCTCCTTGAAGGTATCCCCGTCCCTCGGCATGGCGCGGATCGAGCTGGAGGGGCGGTCGATAATGGCATTCGGAGAGGGCCGCATCCTAATCCGGAGGGCGCTTGATGAGGAAGACGCATTATTGCAGCTCAGCAGGGCTATGCGCCAGCTCTGGGCAGCGGTTAACTAAGCTAAGCTAAGCTAAGAAGCCCAACGCTTAGGCCGAATCTGCCCAGAGACCGCCTCGCCCGCGATTGAATGCGTCGCCTCCTGCGCCGGCGGCGAGTGCGGCTGCTGCCAACGGCTACCCGACTCTGTGCTGGCAGGTCGCCTTCCGCCATCCACATCCAGGGGGGCGCCACCCGCCAAGATTCCCATCCTGCCAACGTCCGTCGGTGCAGGGTCATTCGACTTCGGGTCGCATACCCGATCGGTCCTCATGGGCATCGCGCCGGAGGACTCCCGCGATCTTGCTCTTGCCAAGCTGAAATCCGCCTCAGCCTCCCTCTTCCTGGGGCGCGCAAGGCAGGGCATCGAGTCGGGCAACTTGACCGCACTCAAGCCGCAGATGGACGCCGTGCTGGATCGCCGGGGGGATTCGCTGTTGCCTGCCCTTCAGCACGAGCTCGACAGCCTAAGGTCCATGTGCCCAGAGCGCGGTAGCGAAGAAGAGATCAGCCAAAGGGCAAAGGCGCTCTTCGGCCTGATCAGCGCAGCAAAACTATTGCGTTGCACCTAGCGAAACTCTTTTTTAGTAACCCGCAATTAGGATTAGCGAGGCAATTCCAATGGGGTATTCACTTTGCGAAATCCCTTCCTGCGACAGTAACGCGCGTCTTTGAAGCCATACCAGACGAAGATTTCATAACGCAGCGCATGATCTTCGAGAAGACCGACATCCGTCCGAGGACTATAAAATACGCAATCAAGATGCTCAAGGAGCAGAACCTTATCCGGGAGGCTCCCAATTGGAGGGACATGCGCGAAAAATTATACCTGAGGAATGCGGCAGCACGAACGAGCTGACGCCTTCCGGACGCTTTTGCCCTCATTTAGGTTAATGTCGGCATAACTTAATTGCGGCACTCAACGTAGGGCTGGGCGAGGGTCTGCAAGAAAGATACATGAACTTATTAATACATATTGCTTAATTGTGTGGGATGGGCATTGAACGTAAGGGCTGCGAAGAATGGCGTCTTAATAACTGTTTATGTAAAGCCATCTTCTTTGAATGATCGGGTATACCTGCTCTCTGATGAGGTCATCGTAGAGACCAAAGCGCCGCCTTCGAATAATAAGGCCAACTTCAGTGTAATCAAGTTGCTATCCAACGCATTGTCCGTCCCTCCTGCCTCGATATCGTTATCCCGTGGCGCCACAGATCGAGTCAAGACTCTCTTTATTCCATGTTTGTCACTCGCAGAAGCCAACGAACGGCTGAGTCTCTGCTTGACAAAAAAATGAAGAAGATCATCATTGTGGGCAGATCTATACTTTTATCGGGTATTGCTTATTTGAGCGCAATCCTTTAAAATATTGAACATTATTTTAATTATTAACGTCATTTTCAACAAATTACTAGACAATATGCGAAAGTTTTATAATCATTAGACAATGGATATAAAAGCGGAGAACATCAGTATGAAGAATAGTTATTTGATTGGAGCTATCGTTGTTGTAATCGTCGTCGTTGCTGGCGCATACATGCTTTGGCCAAAACCGACCATCGATGTTACTTATATGACAACAACTACCAACTTTGCTAGGGCAAACGAGCCTTTCAACGTTACATTGCTAGTCAAGAACACGGGATCTGCTATAGGCACATACACTCTGGCTTTGAAGCTAGACAACACTGTAAAGAATTCAACCACACTAACCATCAATGCTGGCGAGACGCAAAACCTGACATATACTGTATCATTTAATACGACTGGGCAGCACACAATTGCCGCTGGATCCCAGTCCAAGAATGTAAAGATCATTAATCCGATCTTTGCAGATGTTCGGGCAAGACAAGCACTCGCCTATGCATTTGATGCAGACACGTACATCAACGAGGTCTTGTATGGTGGCGGACAACAGCCAAATAGCGCCATTCCGGAAGGCCTCTTCGGATATAACCCCGACATCCCCCGATACACATACAACCTTACTACGGCTAAAAGTCTGCTAACTGCAGTAGCTGCTGACTATGGTTTCAGCCCAAGCAACCCGCTTAAGCTAACGCTCTACTACAACGCTGGAAATACTGCACGGGAGAATTTCTGCCTGCTGATTTCAAGCGCAGTCAACAGCCTTAACACCGGGCTTGTAATTGATGTCCAATCTGTTGCATGGCCTCAGTTCCTGTATCTCCGGGACAACGGCCTCCTTCCAATCTTTAACTTGGGTTGGATGCCTGACTACGTCGATCCGGACGACTATCTAGTGCCTTTCTACCACAGCGAAAAGGGAATGTTCCCTATGAGGACTGGTTGGTCTAATCCGACAGTCGATGCGCTAGTCGACCAACAGGCCACTATATTGAATGAGACGGAGAGGCAGGCAATTATCGACCAGATCAACCTCCTCGTCTACAATGACTGTCCATATGTCTGGCTCGATCAGCCACAGGGCATACACTTCGAAAAAAGTTGGATAAATGGTTGGTACTACAACCCTGCATACTCCGGCTTCTACTATGCAACAATCTCTAAGGCTGACGGCGCACCTGACCCCAATGCAATAATCATGGAGACCATAGGTGAGCCGCAGTATGTCGATCCGGCAGTTGACTACGAAAGTGCGGGCGGGGAGATCATCGACAACGTCTATGAACGCCTGTTCTGGTTCCCACTACCTACTGAAGAGAACCCAACAATGAGCGATGCTACAACAGTGATTCCATGGCTTGCATCAGGCTATGATGTAACTGATGATGGCTTAACCTACACGATCTACTTGAGAGAAGGCATAAAATTCCATGACGGCACGCCATTCAACGCAACTGCCGTGAAGTATTCGCTTGAGCGTGTTGTAAAGATCAGCGACCCCAACGGTCCTGGATGGTGTATCGACCCAATCAAGGGTGCTGCTGCTCTCAGGGAGAAGGTCTGGGACGGCACTGCAACACAGGCTGACTTCGAAACTTGGAGCGCCTCTGATGCCATTGTGATCGTTGATGACTACACAGTTAACATAACACTGGACCACGCCTACTCGCCATTCCTAAAGGTGCTTGCATACTCGGTATGCGCCATCGTCTCGCCTACATCTGTCGAAGCGAACGGCGGAGTTGAAATTGGCTCACAGAACGAATGGATGAATACGCATGCAGAGGCTGGAACTGGTCCATACACGCTCGCATCTTGGGATGCAGGCGTACTTATCCTCGAGAGGAATGCTGGCTATTGGGGCGGACCCACTGGCACTATTGTGCCGAGTATCGAGCGCGTTATAATCAAAGATGTAGAGGGTGGTAACACGAGATACCTCGACCTCAAATCCGGCGTAACCGACTTTGCGGTGATCGACAGGACAAGTTGGTACTCCCTCATCAACCAGACCCTCTGGGAAGACAATAAAACAGTAACGTCCATTGTTGAAGGTGTTAGAGCCATTGGTCCATTGCCTTCTTTGAATATCGACTTCTTGGGCATCAGCCTAAGGTACTAAAAAACCCCCCCTCAGGGGGGTCAAAATCTTTTTATGTTTGTGAAATTATGCTTTAATGTCGTTTGGATGAGTGTATGCTAATTAAATTGCATTAAGAGAGCTGGTGTATGTTTGAAGATTTACGAATACGCTATTAGGCGCATATTTCTCTTAATATTTGTGATATTTGGTGTTACTATAATCACTTTTATATTTACGCGAGTGCTGCTCAATCCCCTTGCCGCATATATCACCGACAAAACACCTCCAGACGCAGTTATTGCTATAATCCAAGCTCATGGCTTCGACCGTCCGATCTACGAGCAGTATTTCATTTATTTGAAGGATCTCGTCACTCTCGACTGGGGATGGTCAAACGTAGGACATATGGCGCTTACCGACGCCATAAGGACATTCTTCCCCGCTACGGTAGAACTGACGATCCTTGCAATCATAATTACCGTGTTGATAGGCGTTCCATTGGGAATAATCAGCGCACTCAAGAACAACAAATGGCAAGACCATGCCTCGAGGATATTCTCGCTCGTTGGGATCTCTATCCCCGTCTTTTGGCTTGGTCTTTCGCTCCAGTATGCATTCACATATTGGACCCGATCAATCGGGCTGCCCTTCCTGCCAAGCACAGGCCGCGTGGATCCATTGCTCTTGATACAGAACCCCGTCCAAGGATGGACCGGCATGCTCATGCTTGATTCCTTTTTACAAGGCAATTTTGTAATCACATTGGACGTATTTAAGCATCTGATATTGCCCGCCATCACGCTCGCGTTTCTGAACGTGGGGATTCTGACGAGGCTGACCCGGTCATCGATGCTCGAGGTCATACGCCAGGATTACATCACGATGGCAAAGGCGTACGGTTTGCCAAGAAGGGTCATCATATACAAATACGCGCTTAAGAATGCAATGATACCCGTAATAACCTCCGTAGGGCTGATCTTTGGAGGCATGCTTGGCGGCGCGATCATAACCGAATCAATCTTCTCCTATCCTGGCATGGGGTGGCTAAGCTACAGGGCCATCGTGTTCAACGACTCTAACACCATACTGGCATACGTCGTCGTGGTCGCAATCATCTTCGTCAGCGTCAACCTCCTCGTTGACATAATCTACGCATGGCTGGACCCGCGCATAAAATACTGAGGCAACTGACATGACTTCTACCAACCGAAACTCATCGCGCACAGGTTCGCTGAAGTACAAGGAATTTCGCTACTCGCTGCACCTGTTGTTTAGCAACAAGCTGGTCGTCTTTGGGATGTGCATAGTCCTCTTCTTCAGCACATTGGCCATCATAGGCCCATTGCTGGTCGACCCAAACGAACCAATGAACGTCAATTTTAAGAACGATCTACTCCCGCCAAGCTGGGAGCACCCATTTGGGACCGATGATTTGGGCAGGGACGTCTTCAAGCTAGTCATACTCGGCGCAAGGTATGACCTCAGCATCTCGCTGCTTGTTGTCGCAATAGCCGCAATCGTAGGGATATTCGTGGGCGCGGTCTCAGGCTATGTCGGGGGAAAGGTGGACGAGCTCTTCATGAGGATAGTTGACATCCTCTTTGCATTCCCAGGCCTGATATTGGCCATGGCCATATCAATGGTTTTGGGCCGGTCTTTCCTCAACCTCTTCTTATCGTTGGTGTTGGTGTGGTGGACCTCATATGCCCGGTTCATGCGCGGTCAGGTTCTCGCTGAAAGGGAGAAGCTTTACGTGAAGGCGTCCAAATCGCTAGGTCTGTCCAACTTCCGGACGCTCTTCAGGCACGTCCTGCCGAACGCCGTCTTCCCGATGATCATCCTTGCGACCATGGATATAGGCAGCGTGATGCTCTCGGCCGCGGGCCTGAGCTTCATTGGGCTCGGTCCGTCTCCATTCGAGCCGGAGTGGGGAACGCTTGTGAATAGGGGTGCGCCATACCTGTTTATGGCGCCGTGGCTAATCAGCATTCCTGGTGTGACCATCCTCCTTGCGAGCTTAGGGTTCAACTTGATGGGGGACGGCATAAGAGATGTGCTGGACCCGAGGCTGAGGAGGTAAACCTGTTGGAAAAAGTGCTTGAAGTCAAGGACCTGAGCGTTCAATTCAAGACCTATCGCGGAATCGTGAAGGCACTAAACGGCATATCCTTTGACGTGCTCAAGGGCGAGATGCTTGGGCTTGCAGGAGAGACCGGCTCAGGGAAGTCAGTCACCAGCCAAGCCATAATGCGGACCCTTCCTGAAAACTCAAAGATCGCTGGCGGCTCAGTCTTATTTGAAGGCAAAGACCTGCTGAAGCTAACTGAAAAGGATATCGAAATGGTGAGAGGCAGGTCCATCACTGCTGTCTTCCAGGATCCTCACACCTACCTAAATCCTGTCTTCAGAATAGGTCAGCAGTTCAAGGACATCCTGCTTAACGACCCGGCCATATCGTCAATAAAGGATAAGAAGAAACGTGAGGCCACCATAAATGAGAAGATGACGCAGTCCTTTAGAGACGTGAAGATGCCGTCGCCTGAACGCATCATAAGGTCATACCCCCATGAGCTGAGTGGGGGCATGAAGCAACGAGTATTGATAGCAATGGCATTCTCCTTGAAGCCTAGCCTGATAATTGCCGATGAGCCTACAACGGCACTTGATGTAACGATACAGGCCCAAGTGCTCCGGCTGATGCGCGAGCTGCAGAAGAAGTATCACACATCTGTCGTGCTCATCACACATGATCTCGGTGTTATAGCCGAAAACTGCGACAGGATTGCAATCATGTATGCCGGCAGGATCGTCGAGTTCGGCGATGTGAAGACCGTCTACGCCAAACCACTCCATCCATACACGCAAGGTCTTATGAGAGCGCTTCCAAGAGCCGATAAGGACGCCCAAATTGAGAGCATCGGTGGGACTGTCCCTGACCTTGTTAATCCGCCGAAGGGCTGCACTTTCCACGAACGCTGCCGGAATGTCATGGATGTCTGCAAGACATCTCCGCCCTCGCCACTATTTCATGAAGGGCGAATCGTCGAATGCCACTTGTACAACGAACCGTTGGGAGGGAGCTAAAAACCATGAGCGATAGCGATATCGCATTAAGGCTAGAAGGTCTTCAAAAGTGGTTCCCGATTACGGGGGGGCTGCTCCAGAAGACCGTGGGATATGTATATGCTGTAGATGATGCGACATTCGATATAAAGAAGGGTGAGACCGTCGCCCTCGTTGGTGAAAGTGGGAGTGGCAAATCAACCGTTGGGCTTGTCATAAACCAGCTGGAGCGAGCCACTGGCGGCAGAATCTTCTACAATGGGAAGGAAATATCAAATCTGAAGGGCAAGGATCTGAATGCATACCGTTCAAAGATTCAGATGGTCTTCCAAGACCCGCAGGCGTCGATGGACCCGAGGATGCGCCTCAAAGACGCCATCATTGAAGTGATGAAGGCTCATCGTATCGAAGGAGACGTCTACAAAAAGGCAGTCGAGATCATGGAGCGCGTCGGGCTTAGTGAAGAGCACCTATATCGCTACCCTCACGAACTATCGGGCGGTCAGCGGCAACGCGCCGTAATAGCAAGAGCGTTGAGTCTAAACCCCGAATTCATAATACTGGACGAGCCAACCGCCTCGTTAGACGTCTCGGTCCAAGCGCAAGTATTGGAGCTGCTTCGAGAGCTGCAACGGAAGTATGGATATACCTACCTGCTGATCACGCACAACCTCGCAGTGGTCCGTTATATCAGCTCAAGGACCGTCGTGATGTACCGAGGCTTCTGGGTGGAGAAGTCGACGACAAAGAGGCTATTCAAGAGCGCAGCTCATCCGTATACATTGGCGCTGCTATCCAGCGTGCCTATCCCTGAACCTGGCGCGGTAAAGCGGGACATCATCCTCCAGGGCGAGCCGTCGAACCCAACGAAGAGGGCTACCCTCTGCCCATTCGCAGAGCGCTGCCCACTCATAATGCCCATCTGCAAGGAGAAGATGCCTCCAATCAGGGAACTCGAACAAGACCACTTTGTGAGGTGCTGGCTCGAGCATTGATCTGAGGTATTTGTCATGGGCGAGAGGGCAAAATTTGGGTGGAGAGACTTCATTGCGGTCTTCATTGCGTTACTCAGGACCGTGCTCTTGCCACTTGTCATACTTGGGATAGTCCTCTTCGTTCTCTCCATCATCTTCACTCATCTTCCGATTGCTGCCTAGAATTTTAACGCGTTCCATTTTAGTGAGCGCTCCGTAGGGCTTATCTATTTGGTCGCAAAATTGTTATAGGTTTAGATTTGATCTCGTGGTTTCTATGCCTTCAAAAAAGAAGAACCAGTCCTCTTTGAAACTAAAGGCGTTTGTAATATTCGTAATCTTTATACTCACCGCATCATACGCTCTCTCTTTTCTCAATTTTGGCTCGGGTGCAGCTCTTCCGCCGGCATCCTCTTTCGTGGCAGAGGACTGGATGAATTTTCTGCCGGAAGGGGCAAGTTACAGCCGTTTCCTGAACTACACCGATTTGGAAGACCTTACGGACATGTTCCCAGACACCGTCGCGCTTTATCTGTGGGACATCGGCTACAACCTGAGCATATTCGACGTCAATTACGAGCTCTATATGACAATCAACGAAACCGACGTGCTGGCGCTTAACCTCAACTCGTCCATGGCAAGCTTCATCGAGACCTCCTATTACCTATCCAACCAGTCTGTGTTGCCCTTTAATGGAATACCTGTCTTTCTTATCAACGACTCAAGAAGTAACGGAGTCGCATGGATTGCCGTCTACAACGATACCGTGCTTTACTCTGAAGGTAATGCTACTGCATGGATAGGCATATCAAATGTTATCTCTGCCAAATATGCGCCCTTATTCAACAACGATGATTACAAGATCGGCCACCTCCTCGCGTCGAAACAGCAGCATTACTTTGCGATGTACTTCTTCTATGATGCCGATCCCTCTCTACAGATCGACTGGGCGATGATCGGGCTCTCAAACGCAGTGTCGCCTGTTCAGCGGCAGGTGTTTCACTTTGAATCAAGCGCCATAGCAAGTTCTCAATACAACGCTGTAGTCTCCAAGTACTTCTCAAACCCGTCAAGCGCATTACTGGTGGGAAGTTACATATACGGCGACGCATGAAGCGCAAGTCGCATCAGTGTGTAGTTTAGCGCTGCCAAACAGATTATTCAGGCCGCTTTGAACTCGTAACCAACCGGCATCTGCAAGAAAAACTGCCTTATGCAGACGGCAGACGAATCACGGTTGCCCGTCGACAGAAACGCTAATATCCTTCATGCTTTCTCTCAAAACTGGTGCCGCGATATGCGAAAACGCCCTGCCTTAATTCTTGTAATGGTGGCCATCCAAGTAATCATGGTTGCTATAGACCTGCTCATGCCATTCCTTTTGGGCACATACGTAGATATGGGCACTACCGACTTCCTGATGGCTTACTTCTACGCGATGCTCGACTTCCTGTTGATATTGGGCTTCCTGCGCGGCGACAAGTGGGCGTTCATCTTCGGCCTCCTCTTCTCAGGCATAAACCTCACGATGAACGTCTTCTCATACTTTAGCAACCCTGTCCTCCTCTATGCTATAATCATCATACTTAGAGCTATAGTGATGCTCTGCTTGAGGGACAGCAACGTGAGGATCTACATGGACATGAAGAAGGTAGGTCCAAAAAACCCAAAAAAGGCTGACACGAAGAAGCTCAAGAGATGAGGGGGAACACCTCGTCCCTGATGTAGGACAGGAACTCCTCCTCTTTTACCTTGCTGAAAGCCGTCACGACGGCGCTCCTAGTAACTCCAACGACGATGCCGTACCTTCTGGACTTGAAGACCATGTACCATATGCTTCCGCGCGACGAGTATTCGTTGTAAAGCGACGTGTCCGCGAGGCCGGACCCATACAGCGACAGCTTGTTTATGTTGGGGATGTCGACGCCGTCGAAGAACATGACCTTCGTGTCCTCTGGGTTCTGCTCGTGGAATCTCTTTAGCGTCTTGGGGTCGATCTTCGCCTCGGCAATGCTCCCGGTGGCTATGAACAGGATCTTGCTCATCATATTGGCAATGCTGTTCGCCATCGCCTTCTTCTCCAGCACGATCAGGTATACCCGTTCCCCGTATTTTGCGAAGAGGAAGGGCGCTTCCAGCGTCTTGGTGACCAGCCTGCTGCCATCCCTGTGCCTGACCTCGAATGCTACGTCGTGGGAGAATGTGCCTTGCAGCGTGTCTGGCGAGAGGCTAAGCCCGGTGATCTCTGTGACGAGCGGAACCGTCTGGTCCCCATAAGCAAACTCATCCTCTGACCTGTAGCCTTTCAGCTTACCTGATATCGTTGGGAGGTCCGCCTCCTCCTTGATTATAAAGACCTTGCCCGCAAGAACCATGGCCTACCACTAGAAAACCGAAGGACGCCGATTCCTTATTATCCTTGCGCCCCGTCAACCCACGCGAACCTCCTCTGCAGGGACTTGGTGTAGTAGAGCTTCCAGTCAAAGTCCACCTCCCTCCCCCAGTCGGCGTATACCCTGGGATCGATGTAGTTCTTAAGCGAAGTGTTGAGGTTATAGTCGCGGGTCGCCCGCATAAGCTTCACCCTCAGCTCGGCCTCCTTTATCTTCTCGCTCTTTGCATTCCTCTCCTTTAGGAGCTCGAGTCTGGACTTCCTCTTCTTCAGCGCCTCCTCCCAGTTCTTCGGTAGCTTCCTCTTGTGGTTGCAGACTATTGCAGACTGGAGATTTGCCATCGCGGCATGGTACTTCTTCAGGTAGACCGGATCGCCCTTCTTTACCCCCGACTTGCGGAGCGCCTCCTTTGTTGTTGTGGACGCATGGAACGTCCTGAACACCTTCGCAGTAAGGTTCTCCATCGCCTGACCGAGGTATTCGTTCACCTTCTGTGATCTGACGCCGTTGAATATCGTCTCGCCGCCCTCCTCGATGAACTCCTTCAGGTTCTCGATGACGATCTCTGGAGGGTTGATCTTATGGTACCACCTTACCGAGTCCTTGCCTAAGAAATCGAACGTTACCGTCTTCGCCTCTTCGTCTATTATTACGTGCTCCGCCCTCAGCGTCGTCGCTCCGACTGTATCCGCCTCATCATCGTCCTTCTCGTCGCCGACCCGCATCTTCAGTGTGTCGATGAGGTAGCAAACCGTGGCGACCTTCCTCTCAACAATGCCGTCCGACTCCATGCCCTTTGAGATGTAGCGCCGGACCTCATTGATCTTCTTCTCAAGCTCCCATGCCTTGTCGAACTTCTCTATATCCCTTGCCTGCTTGATATACGCCGTGTCCGAGAGCCAGACGTATTTCATCTTCCCCCTCAGCTTGTCCTTCCATCTGGCTATCCACAGCGATTCAGCATCGAAGGTGGTGCCTCCCCATCTCCCGCCTCCCGGCGGGACCGGCGGCTTGACCCCGGGTGACAAGTTGAGCGTTATGTCCTCTGTCATTATCCCGGGTTTCCAGCTCCCTCGCAGAGGGTGCTTCCCCCTTCCCATGAATATAGATGCCGGCTCGACGAGGTAGTTGCTGACCTCCATGGGTACGCCGTTGATCTTCGCAAACCCGTACTTCAGCCTGTTCTCTTCCCTCTTGGCCTTCCGTTCGGCGGCGAGCGCCTTCTTCTCATCTCTGCTCATCGCTTCCCTCTTGGTCCTCTCCGAATCCAGCCACCTCTGTATGGCTGAAAAATCAAAATCTTCTGGACCGACCCTCCCCTTCAGCTTCATCGCCTTACCGAAGTCCCGGAAGAAGTTGCGCACGAATACTGGATCCGACGAATACTCTGTGGGGATCTTCCTCACCCACGCGACCGCCATCTCCTCCTGCTCGGGTGTAAGCTTGACAAAGTTACCCCTGAATCCGATGGAAAATCCCTTGTAGTCATAAGTGGGTACCATGACGCCGTTATGCTCCAGCCTCTTGACCTCTATCTTCTCCATCGGAGATCGCCTTTATCATTCAATCAACATGCAGTTCTTAGATAAACTTTATCATCATTTTCAAGGGATATTGGACTAGCTCAGCTAGCATAGCCTAGCTTGGCGGTGCTGACAAGGTGCCCCCAAACTCCATGCCGGTGCCGGCACGACGATCGCGCATGGGATGCCTTCCTAGCATAAATTAATATGCCACTAAACCTCTAAAGAAAAAGCCTTTGGGGGCTGCAAATACGTCGAAGTTGACTATACTTGAGGTCATCCTCGAGAACTTCATGTCGTACGAGTATGCCAGGGTCCCCCTCCGGCGGGGGCTCAACCTCATATGCGGCCCCAACGGCGCAGGAAAATCATCAGTCCTGCTCGCCATCTCGGTAGCAACCGGTCAGAGCTACACCGAGCGTTCTAGGAAGCTCGCAGACCTCATAAGGAGGGGCAAGGAGACTGCGAGGGTTAGCCTGGTCCTCAATAACTATGCCGAGGATGGCAAAAGGCCCGTTCCGCTGATAAACAGCGACTTGATCACGGTCTCGCGCTATCTTAAGAAGGATGGAACATACTGGTTCGAGATAAACGGTAAAGAGGCCAGCAAGTTCGATGTCAACAACCTCTTCAAGCGAGTAGGCATGAATCCTGACAACATGCTCATAATAATGCACCAGAACATGATCGAGGAGTTTGCGATAACAACCCCTGAAGAGAAGCTGCGGATGGTCGAGGAGGCTGTCGGGTTCTCGCAGTACCGGAAGGCCATCTATGAGTCGGAGGAGAAGCTGAACCGCATCCTAGGGGAGGAGGCTGCGACCTCGCAGCTCCTCTCGAGCGCCGAGCAGACGCTACTATACTGGAAGGAGCTGAACGACCGCTATGCCGAGAAGGTGTCGCTCCTTGAAAGGAAGTCCTTCGTTGAGAGGGAGATGATGTGGGCACAGATCATACGCAGCGAGCGCTCGCTCGCCGCTGTGGATGAGCGCATACGCCTGAAGTCATCGCAGCAGGAAGACCTGGCCGCCGAGATCTCATCGAGGTCGAAGCTCGGGAATGCCCTCTGGGAGCAGTACCTCGCCGAGAAGGAGCGGTTCAGGAGGGCACTCGCCGGCGGCGGTGCGTCTGACGACCTTCTGAAGGAGGTTGGGACGGTCAGCTCCAAGCTCGATGAAGTGGTCCGGGGATACGTCGACGCGAAGGTCAGCGAGGCCGTCCTCACTTACAGGATTGGCGAGGTAGGGAAGGAGCTCAAGGAGCTAAACAGCGCCCGCGGAGATGCCAAGGCGCAGCTCGACGAGGCACGCAAGCTTATCGATAAGGCGGGCGAGCGGATAGAAACCTCCAGGACTTTGCAGGAGATCTCAGACGAGATGAAGTTCTTGAACGCCCACCTGCTCTCCCTCGGCGAGATACCCGACGACACGCCTTCGATGTATCAGACCTACCAGAGGACCTACAGCGAGCTGAAGCAGAAGGCAGATGTCGTGGGCATCAACAGGAAGAAGGCGATCGAGGAGATAGACGAGCGGAAGAACGTCTGGCGCAGGGTGATGGAACGTCTGGTAGACGATATAAACCCCATCTACCACGAGGTTCTAGCCAAGGTTGGAGGGCTCGGAAACGTTAGGCTCTCAAATCTGGATGATCCGGATCATGCTGGGGTAGAGGTCTCGGTAGGCTTCAGGGGGACCTCTCCGGTCCTGCTCGATGCATACGCGCAGAGTGGGGGGGAGAGGGCGGTAGCAACGATGGCCTTCCTGCTTGCGCTGCAGCACAATCTGAAATCTCCAGTTCGTGCAGTCGATGAGTTTGATGTGCACATGGACCCTTCGAACAGGGAGTCCATGATGCGCATGCTCTTCTCTTTCATGAACGAGAATTCGGACGTCCAATTCATCGTGATCACTCCAAGCCAGCTGAGCGCCATTGGCGAGTTTGCAAACATCATATTCGTCCAGAACGTTCACGGCAGATCGGAGGTGGCAAAGGCTGCCCCAAAGCCATAATGAAGGGTATTACGATGAGCTGGCGAGGATAATACTCCTATGCGAGAGCATAAGCACGAAGAGCGACGACCCATTCCTAGTCGATGTGCCGCAGAAGCTTCTAGTCCTGAAGCGGCTCCTCCCCAAATGGAAGGCGATCGATGATCTGCTCCTCGACGCCGAGGCGTTGAAGGAGCTCTCCTTGATGGTAAAGCTCCAGAGCGATTGGGTAAAGCGCAGGGCTACGGGGCTATACATTGACCCCTTTCTGGTAGAGGTAAAGATCAAGGTGATGCCAAAGGAATCGCTGGCCTCGGCGCTCTTGGCATCCTGGCACCCCATCGTCGCTGGGGAGCAGCTGACCGAGGGCAGGCTGTCAAGGGCACTCGATTACTGGAACGCGCTCGTCCCCCTATCCCAGCGCGTGAGCGAGCTTGACGCCGCGAGGGATATGCAGGAGAAGACCTTGAGCGTCTCGGACCTAATCAAGCTCAGGTTCCTCTCGGACAAGATCTTTCAGGAGGAGACGTCGAAGGTGCTCTCCGAGCTAAAGGAGCGGTCAAAAGGCGGCGCCATCGACTACTGGCACTTCGTAACGGTCGACACCTACGAAGAAACCGTTATGAGATCGTATGCGCTGACCTTCCTGATCTCAAACGGTTATGCCAACCTTATCATAAACCCGATAGAAGAGACGGTCATGGTTGAGGCGTTACCGGCGCAGGAGCAGAAGAGCAGCGGCGGCAGGTCCGTGCCGATAGCTGTAAGCTACTCAAAGTGGAAAGAGATGCGGGGTTTGTAAGATGAGCGAGGATGCGACGATATCAAAGAAGGTGAAGAAGGCAGCTCAGCTGCTGCTCTACCAGCACCACCGCCTTCCAGGCTCCAAGGGATGGGAGATAAAGAAGGTCATCGGGAAGGATTATATGAATGTCATAAAGCTGCTGGAGCGCAAGCTCGACGACCTTGGGCTGGAGATCAAGATAGTCTACCCTGACGGCATAGATCGCGTGAGCCCCACCGAATACGATCTCGAGCAGGCGAGGTTTTACGTCCTCTCCAAGGTCCCGATACAGAGCGGCGAGGCATCGCTCTCTGGCTGGCGGATCGACACGCTTGCAGTTCTTGCGGCAGCACTCGCCACGATCACCTCCAAGCAAGGGAAGGCGACGAGGAGGGAGGTCGAGGAGCTTCTCCAGGAGAAGTTCCCTGACTGGAAGGTGGATCAGGACCTCAACCGCTTCATAAGGAGGGGATACCTAGACGAAGACGAGTCAGGCATGCTCTTCATCGGATGGCGGACGAGGGCCGAGGTCGACTTGAAGAAGCTAATGGGCATCGTTGCCGGCTCGTTGCCCGAGGAGCATGCGGACGAGGTCGGCTGAGAACGGTAACGCAGCCCAGCCGATCAGCGCTTGGCGGTTCCGGCTCACGGGCGCGGTCTGCGCATACGCATGCGCGCCTTCATGGCCGTCCGCTCCTCCCGCAGTATCGTGTCAACAAAGTAGTCCAGATCGCCGATCTTAGACGTCGCCAGGGTGATCATGACCGGTTTGGATATCCCCTTAGCAGCCAGAGCAAGTGCCGCCGACAGCCCATATGCTCCTACGAGCTCCCCGCTCTCTATCGCCTCTTTGTATATGCCTTTGAACCTCTCCGAGACCCTATCTAGTTCTGACCTCTCGGCCGCCATCTGCGCAACCTCGGTGGGGTCATCGCTTAGTAGGCCTATCTTCTTGGAGCCACATTCAGGGCAGCTGAACTCTGCCATGAACCTCTTCACCTTGACGTTCTCCACGTATCTGAAGCAGTTGGTGCAGACCGCGACCATCGCCTCGTTCAGGAGCCTCGCCTTGCCCGATTCTATGAGCAGCCTCCTTAGCCTGTCGGCCGGCACCAGATCTGTCTTCCAGCTCAGCTCCCTTATGCCTATTCTCGACATGGGCGAGAGCGGCAGGTCGCCCCGCATCACCCTTACATTATACTCCCCTGCGATAATGCCCCTGACGACCTTGGTAGTGCCCTCCACGTCTAGGTCCTTGAAGAGCACCTCCTTCATCGCCTCCTTGTATATGACCGTACCCCTCAGGTTCTCGAGCAGGTGGGTCAGGCCCACATCGCTGACATCGGCGTCCTTCTCGATGATCCCCATCCTCTTTGAGACGTGGAGGAGCCTCCTCTTGAACAAGCCGGTCCTCTCGACAGCGACGCCGGTGAGGCGCTCGACGTCGCCAGGCTCTATCGCACTAATCGCCTCGGCAACCATCTGCGGGTCAGCGCTCGTCTTAAGGAAGATCCTATACGCATCTTGGGATGCCCCTGCCCCGCTGCCTGTCCTCTGGGTCAGAACGTATCCAAAAATTCTTGAGAGCGTCTTGTTGATCATCAGGCCGAATGCGCAGCTTATTATCGCGTACCCCTCCCACCCCTCGATAGTGATGACCTTATCTGACGGCATGTCCCAGCCGCCGTCGGCCTGTTCCCTCACCTCGGCGAGGGCCCTGCCGAGTGTGGCCTCGTTTACTGGGTAGTCGACCGCGATACTCTTTATCGCCTCGTCATACGGCATGCCGGACTTCAGGTAGCCTGCTACCCTTCCCCTGATAGATGCTACCTCTTGAGCCACCTCAAAAGGAACCGGTATCTCATCACCGACCCAGTCCGGAATTGCCCCCGACGGGTCCTGCTCTGCCCTGACGTAGACCGCGTCGTTGAATATCTGCACGATCTTCCAAGGCGACCCCCTGACGATGAACTTTACTCCGGGTTCGCCATACTCCGCAACGAACGCCTCGTCGAGCATCCCTATAGGCTCGTCCTTACCCTCATCTATGACTACGTAGTGCTTCTCCTCCGGGATCATTGAAAGGTTTTCAAAGTAGTATTTGTAGAGCGCCTCCGTTGGCCTGGACTTTATGAATAGCCCCTCCTCCTTCAGGAGCAGACCAAGCCTCGGCCTCCTGTTTGCCATGTACTCCAGCACCTCCATCAGCTCCCCCTCCTCCAGGTCCCTGAATGGGTAGGCCCTCCTCACTATCCCCAGTATCTCCCCTGTCTCCCTCCTTCCATCCTCGAGCAGCAGCCCCGCCACCTGCTGGCAGAGGACATCGAGCGGGCTCTTAACGATCGAAACATCCTCGAGCTCCTCCTTGAGTGACCTCTTGACTATGACCGTGGACTCTAGCGCATCGTCCGAGTCCATCGTTATTATTACGCCCTTGGAGGTACCGCCGACCCAGTGCCCGGCCCTGCCGACCCGCTGGAGTAGCCTGGTCGCCTGCCTAGGAGAGTTGTACTGAACCACTAGGTCGACGTTCCCGATGTCGATGCCAAGCTCGAGTGACGATGTGCAGACGACCCCCCTTAGCTCGCCCTTCTTGAGGCTGTTCTCCACGTCAACCCTCGACGGCTTCGCGAGGCTCCCATGGTGTATGCTGATCGGCATATCGATATCCCAAACCCTGAACCTGCTTGCGAGTATCTCCGCCTCTGAACGCGTATTAGTGAATATGAGCGTGGAGCGGTTCTCATCTATGAGCTCCCTAATCTTCCTGAGCCTCGCCGCGACCTCCGGGAATGTGGCTATCCTCTCGGCGAGTTCATAGTCCCTCTGCTCCGCCTCAGGGAGGAGCACGTCCAGTTGCGTGTCCTTCGCAACCGACACCCTTGCTATCTCGCAAGCTCTGCTGGGACCGACGAGGAACTTCGCGACGACCTCTGGCGAGCCTATTGTGGCGGAGAGGCCTATTATCTGCGGCTCGGTCTGCGTGAGCATACGGAGCCTCTCGAGCGCGACCGTCAGCTGGCTGCCCCTCTTGTCGTTTGTGAGCTCGTGGACCTCATCCACGATGATCCACCTCACCTTCGACAGATGCCTCCTGAGTATCTTGCCTGGCAGTATAGCCTCCAGCGTCTCGGGCGTAGTTATCATTATGTCTGGCGGCGCCATCGCCTGCTTCCCCCTCTCCTTCGTCTCAGTATCGCCGTGCCTGACCGCAACCTTCAGGTCAAGCCTCCCACACCACCACTGCAGCCTGTCCATCAGATCCCTGTTGAGTGCCCTGAGCGGCGAGATGTAGAGCGCTCTGATGCCGCTCCTGTCGCCGTCCTTTATCAGGCTGTCCAGTATGGGAAGGAACGCCGCCTCAGTCTTGCCGGTACCCGTCGGGGCTATTATCAGCACGTTCTTGCCGGAGGCTATGAGGGGTATCGCCATCCTCTGCGGCTCGGTGAATCCCTCAAACCCCCTCTCCGCGATTATCCTCTGTATAGGCTTTGAGAACAACGGCAGAAGATCATCCATAAGGATCAACTCTCAAGAGGTCTGCCCCCTAATATTTCTAATTTTGATGCTACCGCCGGGTCGCTGGACTTCGCTTGCTGTGCCATACGCAAATATATCCGGCGCGCGCAATGGAACTCATGGTACAGGTGGGCATATTCACAACTTATGATGCGGTGCCTGCTGCCACCGCGGAGACCGCTAGGGCGCTTGGCCGGGCGCTAGCGGAGCGGAAATGCATGGTCCTAACCGGTGGTAGTGGCGGTCTGATGAATGTGATCTCCGAGGCGGTCGTGAAGGCTGGCGGGCTGACCGTTGGCATAATGGCGCGCGAGGCCGAGGGCATCACGGAGGGCGACGCGTGGCACAACCCTTACAACACCGTCAGGATACTGACGGGTCAGACCTTTACGATGAGGAGCGCCATGCTCGCAAGGAGCAGCGATGCTGCGATCGCAATGGCCGGAGGCGTCGGGACACTGACCGAGGTTTCCATCGCATACAACCTTGGGAAGCCTATAATAGTGCTCAAAGGGACCGGCATGATGGCCGACCGACTCACCTCCCTCTTCCCTGACGGGTACATCGACCACCGGAAGCTCAGCCGGATGCATTATGTGGGCGATCCCGTCGAGGCTGCCGACCTGGCGTTCAGGCTAGGAAAGGAGCACGAGGGCAGGGGCGACGTGGGCGGGCGCTCCCAGCCGATGATGCTCTGACTGCTTGTCTTCGCGTCTCGGACTCAAGAACTCTCTAGTATGTAATCGTATGCTGCCAGTGCAGCGACGGCCCCTTGACCTGAGGCGATTATTGCCTGCCTGTAGGGAAGGTCAGTTATGTCTCCGGCGGCAAATAGCCCTCTGCAGGACGTCCTCTGCAGCCTGTCCACGATGACCTGCCCATACTCGTTCATATCGGCTAGCCCCTTGATGTAATCGAGCTTGACCTCCATCCCTATCTCTACGAAGACCTTCTGAACCGGGACATCCATCTCTTTGCCTGATGCGCCGTCCCTGACCCTGATCGCCTCGACCTTCGCGGATCCCTTGATCTCGAGCACCTCCTTGCCAAGCATGAACTCCACGTTCTGGACCTTCCGAAGCCTCTCTACCAATATCGCATCTGCCCTGAGCGCGCCCCGGCGGTGGACCAGATACACCTTATTCGCGAACTTCGCAAGCAGTTCTGCGCTCTGGAGTGCAGCGTTCCCGCCCCCTATCACTGCAACATCCTTTTTCCTGGTCATTGGCGCATCGCATGTCGCACAGACGCATACGCCTTTCCCAAGGTACGCCTCCTCGCCTGGAACGCCTAGCCTCTTTGCGCTACTGCCGCCCGTCGCTATGACCGCTCTTCCGCGATACTCCCCATCCTCGCACCTGACCATGAATACAGCGCCATCCCTCGTCACTTCAACTGCGACGTCGCTGGCGACCTCTGCCGAGACCGCCTCGAGCTGCCGCTCGAAGATGTCTGCCAAGCCTGCGCCGGACCTCCCTTCGTAACCCGTATAATTTTCAATGTTGTCGGTCTGCAACACCTGCCCGCCAATGTTCTTGCTAATCAGCAGCGTCTTGAGTAGCTTCCTGCGGGCGTAGACTGCAGCGGTAACCCCTGCCGGCCCCCCTCCTATGACTATGATATCATAGATTCCCATCTGCTGCACCTGCACTGAAAAAAGTGGCGCGGTAATATAAATCCACGACTATGCCACGTGCCCTCGGCAATCTTATCTTACACTTGCGAGAGTTACTCCTGCAGATGGGGTTTCCTTATGACGCTGTTCAAAGTTGCTGAGACAAGCGACCTGCCTCCTGGCACCATGAGGCGCTATTCAATTAACGGCAACGAGGTGATTGTGGCAAACTTGGAAGGCGCCTTCTTCGCAATGGATGGGAATTGTACCCATGCCGGCGCCGACCTCTCAAAGGGGACGCTCGAGGGCGGCATCGTAACCTGCCCTTGGCACGGGTCCAGATTTGACATAAAGACAGGGAGGGCACTCTCCGGACCGAAGATCGGATCCAACAAGCTAAAGACTGGCGACGCGAAGACTTACAGCGTCAAGGTCGCCGGTGAGGACGTGATGGTGGAACTTCCTGACCGATCTCCCTGACGCATCGTTGCTACAAAGGGTGCATTCGCATGGAACATTACGATTTGGCGGTCATAGGAAGCGGAACGGGGCTGGACGTGGCGGTCGCAGCCTCAAACTTGGGTAAGAAGGTGGCGATAATTGAGAAGGGTGCCCTTGGTGGGACCTGCCTGAACAGAGGATGCATACCTTCGAAGATGCTGATCCACAGTGCGGATGTTGCGGAGACGATAAGGAGGGCCCCCATCTTCGGAATCAACACCAGCGGCATCTCAGTCAACTTCGGTTCGATGGTAAAGAGGGTGACCGACGAGGTCGATGCCGAGTCAGCCAGCATAGAGAAGGCGTTGCTCCAGTCATCAAACCCGCGCCTCTACAAGGGGCAGTGCCGGTTTACGGCACCGCGGACCGTGGAAGTTGGCGGCGAGGCGATTTCCGCCGAGAAGGTGCTCATAGCAGCTGGCAGCCGTCCCAACATCCCGCAGATAAGGGGGCTCGCTGGCTCTGGCTTCATGACGAGTGATGAAGCTCTTCGATTGACCAGCATGCCCGCCTCGCTCACCATACTTGGCGGGGGATACATCGCTGCGGAGCTTGCGCACTTCTATGGGTCGCTCGGCACCGAGATCGCCATCGTGCAACACAACCCGCTACTCGTGCCGTCGGAGGACGAAGAGGTGTCGATGAGCTTCACACATGTGATGGGCGAGAAGCACCGCGTCTATACCCGATCAGAGGCAGTCGAGGTATCCCGCTCCAACGGTACCTACTCTGTCGAAGTGAATACTGCCGAAACAAATGAGCGAACCGTCCTCAACTCCGATGCCCTTCTAGTAGCCGTCGGCAGGGTACCCAACTCTGACCTCTTGGACCTCCAGAATGCCGGCGTTAGGGTCGACGCCAAGGGATACATCATAACGGATGAATATCTTGAGACAACCTCCCCCGGGACCTTTGCATTGGGGGACATCATAGGGAGATTCCAGTTCAAGCACGCTGCGAACCACGAAGCCGATTACGCACTGCAGAACATCCTATATCCAGATCAGAAGATACCCGTTGACTATTATGCCATGCCCCACGCCATCTTTACATCGCCCCAGATTGCGGGTGTCGGCAAGACTGAGCAGCAGCTGAAGGAGCAGGGGGCGAGTTACGTCGTTGCCAAGTGGAACTACATCGACTCCGGGATGGGGCAAGCAATTGAGGACAGAACTGGTTTCGTCAAATTCCTCTTGGATCCGGACAGCCTCGCAATACTGGGTTGCCATATAATGGGCACCGATGCAGCGTCAATAATCCACGAGGTC
The DNA here is from genome assembly GCA_001717025.1 of Candidatus Methanomethylicus oleisabuli. Lineage (GTDB taxonomy): Archaea > Thermoproteota > Methanomethylicia > Methanomethylicales > Methanomethylicaceae > Methanomethylicus > Methanomethylicus oleisabuli. The sequence goes on from MAGU01000036.1 coordinate 34,897, forward strand.
ATAGTGGCCATGAGATGCGGTCAAGGATCAATAATGAACATACTGAACGCCGTCCATATCCATCCTGCTCTGCCAGAGGTGATTGCTCGGGCAGCATCAAATTTCATGGTGCATCATCATGAGCATGATGGTGGTGGTGACAGTGCTGAAGACAATGTGCACGAGGGGAACGATGGCGCATCGAGCTAGATGGACATGCTAGACGCGAAGCCGCTCACGCGCCGTGACGTTTTATGAAATGCAGCATCCATAATGCAACCAATGCAACAACTGATGCCGTTGCGACCAACGCATTGATGATTGGGCACGCGCACACGTTCATAAGCGCTCCTTCCCCAATCCATTGCTTGCATGACGGCAAATCTTTTTCTGCACACAAGCTTCCGGCCGATGCGCTGCACTCGGCGCGAGGTCGCTCTTGCCGAAGCTCACCCTTTTTAGCCTCCAGCTATATAGAGCAACTCTGCATTGGGGTATACGATGAACACATCCGAAATCTTCGACGGTTTATCAAAGAGCAAGATGCAACAGGAGCCATACGTGCGGAAGATCTGGGAACTCGTCAACGACAAAGCGCTTTTCAGCAAGTCGCCCGATTACCTGCACTCCCTCAGGCGTTCCCTGCTTAGGGATGCGCTAGCCTTCTTCGGCGAGAAGGGCGAGTACTACCGGGCACTATACGAGCGCCTCAACATCAATCCCAGGTGTGCTGACCTCCCTGACCTTGCAAAGCTTGCCGTGCCCTCTGTGGCGCTCCGGGGTGACGGGCACAAGTCCCTCCTCATAGATGGCATCGATGAAGGGGGGATGTACTTCCATTCCAGCGGCACAGGTGAACGGGCGCCGGTCAAGATATACCGTAGCCCGCTGGACCTAGCCGTCATGGTAAGGGCAAACGCGTCGCTCTTTCAGCACGTCTACGGCAGCGCACTAGGCGAGGGGAAGGGCATCGTGCTTGTCATGGCGGCGCCGGAGCAAGTGGACGATTTCGGCATCGTAGCGTTCGTCCACCTCATGCTAAAATATATGGGCGTCGAGCCGCTCTATGGAATGGACCTCGCGGACGGCGACAAGCCCGGCAGGCAGTGGCATAATCTCGTTCCCAATAAGGGGGCACTGTCCAAGTTCGCGAAGAGCAAGGCCGAGCCCAAGCTGCTCTTTACTGCGCCGGAGGGGGCACTCCTGCTGGCTCAGCGGTTCGATAAGATGAACCTGCTCCACAAGGTCGCCTACAAGCTAGTGACGGGCATCCCTCCTATCAACTTGGGAAGGGGGGGAACGGTGGTTACCGGTGGCGAACCGAGAGGTAGCGCTCTCCCGCCCTATGACCAGGTCGTCGACCTATCCAGAAAATACATCGTTGCAAAGGACAACAATGGGGACGAGATGCAGGTGCCGTTCATGGACGCGATGTGGATGAGCGGGGCGCTGACCTTATTTATAGACCGATACGAGGGATTCGATAAGTTGCCACATCCACTCTCTCAGGCGTTCCTGCTGAATCCAAATACCTTTGAGTATATGGAGGAGGACGGCAGGGAGGGCGTTCTCGGAGTCTTCGACCCGTTCGTAACGTCTTGGCTCGAGGCGATCTGCCCTGGAGATGTGATGATCTCGGAGCCTGCGCCTGGATACTACGGCAAGTCATACAAATACCGCCGGCGGATAACCGCAGATGAGGGGATGGCATTAGCCAGGGCGTCAGGAAAGGTCGCCGAGGGCACTCCCCGCGGAATTTGAACGTCAAAGCGAGGGCGTTGCCACGCTCCGCAGGCGTCCTGCCTGTGGACAGGCTTTAAGCTTAGCTTGGAATCTGCTGCGGAATGGCTGCCTCTAAGGCCTTCTTGCGTCACGGTTATATCGTTGCCAAAAGAATAATCAAGTGTGGTCGTTTGTGAACATCGTAAGAGTTAATGGGAATAATAATGCCCACAAGGTCTTCGTCTATGCTCTCAGCACATGCGCATGGTGCAAGAAGACCAAGAAGTTCCTTGAGGAGAAGGGCATAGAATACGAATACGTCGATGTAGATCGGTGCGACGACGAAGACTTGGCGAGGGTGAGGGCTGATATCGAGTCAAAAGGTCTGCCTATGAGCTTCCCATTGGTTATGATCGACGATAAGGCATTCATAACTGGTTTCCACGAGGACAAGATCAGCGAGGCATTAGGCGTATGACGAGCGTGCAGGAAACCAAACGGAGGGTAGAATCCGACGCGATGTCAGGGGGATACTTCCTTAATCCCGATGTCGAATTCCTCAATGACCTCCTTGAGGGGCTAACAGTAAACGAGGAGCGTTACGGCTATCCTTCCTGCCCATGCAGGGTGGCGACCGGAAGCTTTGCCATAGACAGGGACATAATCTGCCCCTGCGATTATCGGGATGCCGATGTAGCCGAGTATGGGACCTGCTACTGTGCGCTCTTCTTAAGAAAGGACGTCTTCGAGGGCAAAGCCAAGCTTATGCCCGTGCCTGAGCGGAGGCCCCGCGAGAAGTCTGTGCGGTCGATGTCCCGACCGATAGGCGGTGCCGCCAATGCGCCCGGCGGTCGTGCCGAGGTCAGCTCCGGGAAGGAAGATCTGGTTGCTATCGGTGAAGGAAAGATGAGGCTATACTACTGCAAGCAATGCGGGTACGTCTGCTACAGGGAGGAGCCGCCACTCGTATGCCCGGTCTGCAAGGCGAAAAGGGACCTCTTCTCCGAGATCAGTCTTCAGGCGATCGCAAAAGGGTGACTCACTCCCCCGCCTACTATTTCCCTCCTGCACAATCTACCTCAGCTAGCTAATATAACCCCTTACCATAACCTCTACCGTAAAATGCGATGTGAGTGGTATACATGTGGCGCATAAACCTCCCGTTGGCACTGCTCGTGTTCTTAGTGTCATCCTCTCTATTCTTACCAGTGTCTGAAGGCACGTCAAATTCCGCGCAAATTGCCGCAACCAGCCCAACCGTGGATCCCGCCCTTCTATCGGCAAAGGGGGAATGCAGGGTCATCGCCACCGTCAAGGACCTGCCACTGGAGACCATAATTGACGATCTGGACGGCGTCTTCCTCAACCTGCGCCTGTCTCCAGTCTTATTCGGCTACCGATTCGCGACTGGGGTCCTAGCGGCAGGTTCGTCTGAGGAGCTCATCCGCTGCAAGTCTCTAAGCTATGTCGGATTGGACACGCCGCTCGGAGGGATCGGGTCAGCCTGCGGGGGGGCTACGATCTCGCGGCAGCAGAAGCCATCCTTCGATGAGCTATGCGCGGTGATCTGTAACCAGCCTCCCGGCTCAAACGCGAGCCATGATGCCTTTTCAGGCGGCGTATTTACAACAGTGCCTGGCGCCTCATCAATCATAGGATCGAGCGAAGTCTGGGCGATTGGAATAGACGGTTCAGGCATCACCATAGCTATAATCGACACCGGGGTCGACTTCGCCTCGCCGGGTCTCGGTTACTGGAATGACTCGACATCGAGAGACGGCGACGGCGTGCCCTCCTCTATCGATGCCGATGCTCAGTGCCTCGCTCTCACAAACACAACGCTGCAGTCGTATTCAGGGGGCGGAGGCAGAGTCTTCATAAAGACACGCGGGCTAGACCCTACAATCTATCTATGGGGGTACTCCTACTCCTACTCGGAGATTGCGGGCGGGGCGTTTCCCTCCGATATGGACGTCACCGGCATAGTCCCTGCTGGCAGACCGTGCCACTTCGGAGTCATGGTGCAGCTCTACAACGATAACACCGGCACATACGAGAGCATCTACCCCGTGCTGGTGGTCGATAAGGACGGCGACTCGGTCTTCGAAACAGCCTATGTGGACCTCTCATCAGTTTACTACCCTCAAGACCCCGATTACCGCTTCTCTGACGAGGCACCACTCACGGTGACCGGCAGCCTCATAGCCGCAAGGGACCTCACCCATGATGGCATATTCGATATCTCTGCCGGCTCGCTTGGGCGATTCCTCGACGTCTGGGGCATCTCGCCGAACACCTCCGACCGTGGGCGTGTCCTGCTCCCCATAGATCCATTGGGGAACTATGTCAGCTTCATAGTCGACATGGACGGGCACGGAAGCATGTGCGCAAACACCGCAGCTGCCAGGAACACCTCACTTGCGACCGGCGTCAGCAACCCCTACTGGTTCACCGGCGTAGCCCCAGGTGCGACAATAATGAGCGTAACCTCCCTCACCATGGGTGACATCATCGAGGGGGAGCTGTGGGCATGTGGCTTCGACCTCCTGCCCGTCAACCTCACCTCATACGACGTGGAGTCGTATGGCACCGTCTATGGCGTATGGGGCTATACAGGCGAGCACAGGGCAGACATCGTAAGCAACAGCTGGGGCATATCCGCGTCTATGAGGGACCTATATGGATACCCGTGGTACAGCATAATCTGTTGCCTACAGGACTGCCTATCGATACCGCACTATATCGACCCATCATATCCTGGTACGCTCTTTCTGCAGTCCTCCGGCAACGGTGCCCCTGGATACGGAACGGTCACCGACCCAGCATGCTCCCTTCTCACGCTTACTGTTGGGGCGACCACCTCCCTCAACTTCAGCTGTAGCGAATACGGCTTCGCCGGGGGGTATGCCGATGAAGTCATACCTTGGAGTGGTCGGGGTCCAGCCCCTGCCGGGTATGTGAAGCCTGATGTTGTAAACGTTGGTATGGCCGATTACGTCCCGACGGCGGTGAACTACGGCGGCATGAGCGGCATGAAGGCATATGCCCTCTTCAGCGGGACCTCGATGTCCTGCCCCATGACCGCTGGCGTTGCTGCGCTAGTGCTGCATGCTTACCTGTCCGCAAGTGGCGGGGTCCTTGATCCGCAGGCTCTGAAAGCCATCATCAAGTCATCCGCCGTCGACCTCGGGTACGATGCGTTCCTTCAGGGATCGGGCAGGGTGGATTGCTTAGGTGCGGTCGAGCTAGCCCTTGGGTCCTCAGGCATCCTGCTGGAATCCGGCGCCTCTTATGCAAACATCGCGCAGCACCTCTCCAACACATGGGCGTTTTCAAACGCCTCCCTTGGCGAGACCCCTTCTATGCTGCCTCTGGGCACGCTCTACGATCCCTCGTGGTTCGCTGGCTACATGTCGCCGGGATCAAGCACAAACGCTACACTTATGTTGATTAACCCGACGGCCTCCCAACGCGAAGTAGCCCTTGAGCCTCAATGTTACAGCCTTCTCGAGGGGGGCATCACCATCAATGGCAGCACGGCCGATCTGCCTGAAGAATGGCGCAACAACCCCAAATACGGCTTCGGCGTCGGCAACATGCAGTATCTCAATTCATCAGTGGTGCAGATGCCCGCAAGCGCCGACTTGATGACCTTTCAGCTCAGCTATCCTTTTACCTACTTCGATGACGATGACGACTATTGGTCTGATCGACGTTTTGCCATCTTCGTCTTGGACTGGATCGACTACAATTCGGATGGCGAGTGCACCCCTGATGAGGCATGGCTCGTAACTTACGGAGAGAACGAAGGCAACAGCATCGCTGCCGCAGTCTCGTATCCGTCGAGCAAGTTCCAAGGCCAGCCCGTCGTCCTAGTTTGGCAGTCAACCGGCTCGTCTCCTGTGCCTTACCACCTCGAGTTGCGGTTATGGTCGAGGTCAGACTGGGGCTGGATCTCTTTGAACTCTAGCAATGTAGAGCTCGCCCCTGGGACCAAGTCCGCCGTGACTGCAACGATGTCAATCCCGCCGACCGCCTCGCAGGGCGTATATGAGGGGCTCATCTTAGCAAACTATTCCGGCGGAGGGTCAGAAGCCCGCACATTCGCCATGCCCGTATCCGTCGCCGTACCGCAGGTCATCGATGGCGATTCGCTGGCTGTGCGGCTCACCCCCGATCCGGGGGCGCCACTCCTATACGACCCTTATTCGGTGGCAGGGCTGTTCGACTGGAGCTGGCGCTACGAAAGCGGGGACTGGAAGATATGGCTTGTGGAGCTGCCACACGATCCAGGGATCGTTGCCGCGTTCGCCATATGTAACTGGAGTGATGAATTGACCGACATTGACCTCTTCAGCATCAACTCCTCGTGGATGGTTTGGGATGCGACCGACACGCCGGAGAACTCGAGCTATTGGCGCAAGGGGATATTTCACAGGATAACGAGAGACGGCGGGTCCTATGACTGGGTCTCCCTCTCTACTGAGGCTGGCATCCATACCATTCTGCTGCACAACGTGCTCTTCGGAGGCGACTCGGCGAGCGAAGCTGTGGAGGGGACTCTTGCGCTGGTCAGATTGGGCGGGCTTCAGCAGCCATTAACTGCGAGAAGCGGCTCTTACCTGACCATTCCTGTCAACCTCTCCACAGGATTCAGGATAACTGGCCTAAGCGCCAATCTCTCAAAGGTTGGCTCGCTCCCCTCAGGTGTCATTTACTCCATTACGCCATCGGGTGTGAACGAGGTAGACGCGGCTGATGCCGCCGGATTCGTGCTACATATATCCGTCCCGTCAGGAGCTGAAGACGGCTCCTACGCCCTCAAACTCACTCTCGATGCAGACCAATTCGAGCAATTGCCCGAACTCCCATCCGTCACCTTCGATCTAATCATAGACAACTCGCCGCCCGACCTCTCATTTTCATCTCCGCTCAACGGCTCCATGTCATCCGACGCCCTAGTGCCTATTCTGATCAACTTCAGCGATGCCCTATCAGGCGCGAACACGTCCTCCGCTGTCCTGTCCCTCGATGGCGTCGACGTAACTCAAGCGTCAACCTTAACCGACACGTCCATTCTCCACTCGCCCGAATCGCCATTGTCTGATGGTCCGCACACGGTCTCGCTATCGATCTCCGACAACGCCGGCAACGAGGCGACCTCCACCTGGTCCTTCACCATCGACACCTCCCCTCCCCGTATATCATGGGTATCACCCTCGCCAGCCTCCTTCTTCAACAGCACCATAGGCACCATTTCTGCCGAGTGCTACGACCCTGTCTCCGGCATCGATCCCTGCTCGTTCGTGATGCTAGTGGACTCCTCAGAAGTCGATGCAAACCTTGACCTATCCAGCGGCTTTGCGCAACATGCATTTGCAGGGCTCCCCTCTGGTCCGCACACGGTCTCGCTATCGATCTCCGACAACGCCGGCAACGAGGCGACCTCCACCTGGTCCTTCACCATCGACACCTCCCCTCCCAGCATTAACCATACCTCTGCTGTGCCCGCGAACAACAGTGCCATCTTCGGGCAGAATATACTGATTGCTTGCAACTATTCGGATAATTACATCTTGGACCTCGGTTCGATATCGCTGATAGTGGACGGAACAGAGTATGCCGCCAACGCGACTGCCACACCATCTGGCATATCCCTCAACCTATCCCTGCAGGTCGGTCTTCACACTGTCAACTTGACCATTTCAGATGTGGCAGGCAATACCGCGGTAGCATCATGGTCATTTGCGGTCAGCTATGACCTGACCATCTTGGCGGTTATCGGGGCAGTCCTTGTAATGGCTGCTCTTGGGTCTGCCATAATAATCAGGAGACGAAGGCGCGGTGGCAACTAATAAATATATATTATATATATT
>MAGU01000037.1 GCA_001717025.1 Candidatus Methanomethylicus oleisabuli
CGCCTCGCCTCGGCCCGCCTAGCCTAGCCTCAGCCCCCCTCTTAGCCAGGCGCTCCCTCCCATCCCACCAGACTACCCCTCCGCCCCCCTACGCCTCCCCTGCCCTTCCTCATCTTTGCCCTCCAATCACGCGCCTCTCCCCTCCAGCCCCTCCCGAACACCCGAAAAGTATACATCCTTCCTGCTCAAAACCGTATAATGATGCCTATGGGCGGCTGGTCAAGGAGGCTACTCAACGCCCTCATAGCCGTCTCGGCACTGGTCGCCATAGCTGCGGTCGCCGCGCTGGCGTTCACCCTTGCGATGTTTGCGCCATCGATCTCTATCGGGGAGCCGCTGGTCTCCGCCTCACAATCGAGCTCATCGGTCTCGATCTCCCTTCCGTTCAACGCCTCCAACCCCGGCATCTTTGCGATCACAGTGCCGTCGGTCCGCATCACCATCGAGACATCGGGGGCGGAGCCCGTATCGTTCCTCTCGGAGCCCATCACGATCCCCGCCGGCTCCCCCAGCCGCGGCTACAGCCTCGCCATAAACGTAAACCTCTCCGCCCTCCCCGCCGACGAGTTGCAGCGCCTCGCCTNTCGCCTCGTCCAGCGACACCATCCGCTTGGCCGCCTCCGCCGGCGTCGGGGTCATCCCTCTGGCGGCATTCGGCGCCTCCGTCAGCGCGTCGGCTGAGTGGTCCCCGGTCGTCGCCAACCTGACGTTCCTTGCCCCATCGGTTCAGTTGGTCAACCTCACCCACGCGAGGGTTACCCTGCCGTTTACGTTCATCAACCCCTCGGCGCTCGAAGTGCCCGCAGTCATAGAGGGCAACCTTACGAGCACATACGGCGCCCGCGCGCGGTTCTCCGACTCGCTGACCATCCGGTCCAACTCGCCTAACTCCGGCTCGGTATTCGCCGACGTGCCGCTTCCGGCGAACATGACCGATTACCTCACCTCCAACCAGACCATCCGCTTGGCCGCCTCCGCCGCGGTCACGGTCTTCGGCGCCGCCCGGTTGCCGTTCAACACTACCTGCGATGTCGCGTGGGGGGCGCCCATGTCAAACCTGACCTTCGGCGACCCCGAGGCAGGTCCCATCAACTCGACCCACTCCATCGTCGCCGTGCCATTCTCGTTCGCCAACGCAAACGACTTCATGACGGTCGAGGGCACATTCACCGCCGCCCTCATCCTTCCCAACGGCTCGGTCGCCGGCACCTCCCATCAGGCGGCATTTCGCGCGCCGCCCGGCGCCATGTTCAGCTCGAACGTCGCATTCGAGGTCCCTAACATCGCGGCATCGCCGTCTTACACCATGGTCGTGAGCTTCGCGACGCCTTATGGCAGCTTCCAGACGGAGGTGGCGGTTGGTGGGTAAGCACAACATCTGGGGGCTGAATATATCGAACGTCGGGCTGGCGTTGCGCGCCGTCGCCGGGGCGCTGCTCGCGGCGCTGCTCTTCGTCCCCCTCTCCCTCCTGCCAATGGCTGCGCGGGCAATCCTCCCTGAGCTGCTGCCGAGCGAGGCGGGCGCATTAACGGGCGCGCTGGTTGCGCTCATACACCCCGCCCTGCCCTTCATCGGCGCAGCGGTCGCCCTCCTCTCCTTCCTACTCGTCCTGCTGAGGGGCTCCAGGGCATACGGGCCCGCGACAATCGCCTTCGGCCTGGCATTCATGGCATACATCCTGCTGGCATTCAGCTTCGGGTCCCCCTCGCTGGCTCTCCCGCCGGATCTGGCAGCTCAGGCGGTGCAGCAGGCACTCGGCATGCCCGTCGAGGCAGGCGTGGAGCTGGTCGCGCACGCCGACCTGACCGGGCTCATGCTCGTTTTGATCGCCCCCTTTGCTCTCACGGCGATAAAGGGGATCCTGATCACGACCAGTCGGCGTCCCTGAGCTCCACCCAAGAGAGGGTGTGCCGTTGGCCCTGGCCACCCTATCCAACCCTCCAATCCTATCCTATGCGCTCCCATCCCCTCTGATCTCATCGCCTTAAATCCAAGAACTCCGCCTGCCGTCCCATAGCCCCCGCCAATGCCATCCGCATGCGCTCATTCCGAGGACACTGGGGCAGGTGCCCGCGCGGCGATGTGAAAATTAGGCGCCCTGGCCGGGATTCGAACCCGGGTCACAGACTCTCCACGGACCTGCCTGATGGCAAAGCCGTCCTCGACAGGCCTGTATACTGGGCCGAACTATACTACCAGGGCTTCCCCCGATTCTTCTTTAAAGTGAGCTATTAAAATCTATCTATATCATTCGCACGCCGCTCCGCATGACGCGTAACTCCTGTTTTCATCAAGCTTAATATGGGGCTCGCCGCTGTTTAATGAGAGGAGCTTCTGGTGATCATTCTATGCCAAGCGAAATCAGGCGCTCAGCCCCGTTACTGATCATAATCTTGGTCGCCGGTCTATACGCCGGTTACGCCATTTCAACCTTTGCGGGTCCGCCTGCCCGCAGCGACTACCTAGCGGAGAGGGTAAGCTCCCTTGAGGGGGCGGTCGCCGCCCTGCAGTCGCAGATCAACAGCCTCGAGCAGCGGAACTCAACCGATCAGGGGGGCGCCTCACTCAACGCCATCTACAGCGCGTCCAAGGACTCGATAGTCACGATCTCCGGCCTCGTCTCATCCAGCCCCATGTTTGGCATCTACTCCGAGGTCCTCGGCTCTGGCTTCGTCGTCAACCTGACGGGCGAGTGCCTCGTCGTCACCAACTACCACGTCGTGGACGGCATGGTGAACGCCTCGATGACCTTCATCGATGGCGAGGCATACCCCTTCGACGTGCTGGGGACCGACAAGTACAGCGACTTGGCTGTCCTCAGGCCGCACGCCCCTGAATCCAAGCTCAAGCCGCTCACGGTCGTCTCGTCCTCGACACTGCTGGTGGGTGACAGCGTCGTGGCGATCGGCAACCCCTACGGGCTGCAGAGCACGCTGACGTCAGGCATCGTCAGCCAGCTCAACCGCGCCATAAAGACCGAGAGCGCGGGGAGCTACACAATCGCCGGCGTCATCCAGATCAGCGCCCCGATAAACCCGGGAAACTCCGGCGGTCCCCTCCTGGACTCTCAGTGCAGGGTCGTCGGAATAACTACAGCGATCATCTCTGGATCGCAGAACGTCGGCTTCGCGGTCCCATCTGACACCATAGTGAGGGAGATCGTCTCCCTCGCGACGACTGGCAGCTACCAGCACTCCTACCTCGGCATCACCGGCGTCTCGAACAGCTACCTGATCTCGCAGGTGTTGGGGCTCCCGCTGACCTACGGCGTCCTCGTCCAGGCCGTGGCCGCCGGCAGCCCCGCCCATCATGCCGGGCTCTCAGGCGGCTCATTCAATGTCACCATCGCAGGGAGCGACATCGTCGGTGGGGGGGACCTGATCATCTCCATCGACGGCAGGCCCATCGTCACGATCGATGACCTGACCTCCATGCTCGACGCGTACCTGCCAGGGCAGACCGTCAGCATCACCGTCCTGAGGGGCGGGGAGAACGTCGTCCTGCAGGCGGCCCTCGCCGCCAGACCATAGCCCTCAGCCCCCCGGCCTTCGAGAAAAACTATAAATGTGGATGCCCTGTCAGATAGCTGTAGCCCGCCCTAGCTCAGTGGTAGAGCGCCCGGCTGTAGACCGATGGTCGCGCAGGGGAATTCGCCTTGGGCGGCACATGTCCTTGCGCCAGCCTGGGCAATTACCGGGTGGTCGCTGGTTCAAGTCCGGCGGGCGGGACCACCATCTCAGAACCAAACCCTCGCCGACGGCGTGAAGGGGGCGCCTTCTTCTGGCGAATTGAGTACTGTGCGCCATCCAAAGATTTATTAGGGTAATCATTTTGGAGAATGGTTAGCTCGATTCTGGGCATTTCGTGTTTGTTTGAAATACTTTTGGGTGGTAAAATCTTGGGCAAGTTTGATATCCTTGAACATGAGCTTGTACCGGAGTTCCGGATACTCAACAGGGAGGAATACCAGGCGCTCCGGAAGGCCCTCGGAATAAGGAAGGAGGACCTTCCGTGGATAAGGAACAGCGACCCCGTATGCCTGCGCATTAAGGAGGCGCAGAAGAGCGCCCACTGCCCCAAATGCGGAGGCAAGCTCGTCGAGTCGGTAGAGGAGCGGGAGTTCAAGGGGGTACCAACCCAGAAGAGGGTCATGAAGTGCGAGAAGTGCGACTACTACGAGCCGGTCCTAGGCCCCGGGCAGATCCTTAAGATAACCCGGAATAGCGAGGTCGCAGGGCACGCGGTCGCCTTCAGGTACGTGGTTCCAGGGTGATTCTGATGAGCGAGATTGCAATGGACGACCGGTGGGCGCTCATCGAGTCCTTCTTCAGGGAGAAGAACTTGGTGCGGCCGCACCTGGACTCATTCGACGACTTCATAAAGAACAAGCTTCAGGAGATCGTGGACGAGCAGGGCGTCATAGAGACCGACATACCCGGTCTCAAGATCAAGCTCGGCGCACTGACGATCGGTAAGCCGACCATTCACGAGGCAGACGGCTCCGAGAAGGAGATCTTGCCCATGGAGGCTAGGCAGAGAAACCTGACCTACGCTGCGACCATGAAGCTCTCGATGGTGCCGGTCGTGGATGGCTACGAGGAGGACGCCATATCGGTCTACATCGGCAAGCTGCCAATCATGGTACGATCGTCTTACTGCGCCCTCGCAAACGCCACAAGGGCTGAGCTGATTAAGGCCGGCGAGGACCCCGCGGACCCCGGAGGCTACTTCATAGTCAACGGCTCCGAGAGGGTCGTGGTGATACAGGAGGACCTCGCCGTCAACAGGATTTTGGTCGACAAGATGGAGGGCGCGTCGCCCGTCACGCACGTCGCGAAGGTCTTCTCTGCGACCTCCGGCTTCAGGGTGCCGGTCACCCTCGAGCGCATGAAGGACGGAAACCTCTCGGTCACGTTCCCGTCGATACCGGGCAGGGTCTCCCTCGCCATACTCATGAAGGCGCTGGGCGTCCCGTCGGACAAGGACCTGGTCGACTCCGTCTCAAGCGATCCCGTCATACAGAAGGCGCTCATTCCGACGCTCGAGAGCGGGATAGAGATCAACACCACCAGCGACGCGCTCGACTACATCGGCAACAGGGTCGCCATAGGGCAGACGCAGGACTTCCGCATCCAGCGGGCGCTGCAGATACTCGACAAGTACCTCCTGCCGCACCTCGGCATGGTGGAGGCCGACAGGAAGAAGAAGGCGCTCTTCCTGGGCCAGATGGCTGAGAAGCTAATAGAGCTCTCGATAGGGCGGAGGGCTCCCGACGACAAGGACCACTACGCCAACAAGCGGCTCAAGCTCGCAGGCGACCTCCTAGCGAGCCTCTTCAGGGTCGCATTCAAGAGCTTCTGCAGGGACATGAAGTACCAGCTCGAGAGGGCAAGGAGCAGGAGCAGGCGCGTCTCGATAGAGACCCTCGTCAGGGCGGACGTCATAACCGAGCGGCTGAGGCACGCCCTCGCGACCGGCAACTGGGTCGGCGGAAAGGCGGGCGTGAGCCAGCTCCTCGACAGGACCAACTACCTGTCCACCATAGGTCACCTGAGGAGGATCATCTCCCCGCTCAGCAGGTCGCAGCCGCACTTTGAGGCAAGGGACCTCCACCCCACGCAGTGGGGCAGGCTCTGCCCGAGCGAGACGCCGGAGGGGCCCAACTGCGGCCTCGTCAAGAACCTGGCGCTCATGTCATTCATATCGGTCGGCATGGACGAGCCGCGGCTCGTCGAGGACCTCCTTTACGAGCTCAACATTGAGCCGATCGAGTCTGCAAGGAAGAAGAACATGACCGGCGCGAAGGTCATACTCAACGGCAGGCTGATAGGCATCCACGACCGTCCGGAGATGCTCGTCACCGAGGTCAAGAAGCATCGCCTGAGGAAGAAGTGGCACGAGGTAAACGTCGCCCACTACAAGCAGGGCGAGATCAACGAGGTCTACATAAACTGCGACGCCGGCAGGGTAAGGCGCCCGCTTATAATCGTTGACGGCGGCTACCCGCTCCTCAACAAGGAGCAAATAGAGCGCCTGGTGGCTAACGAGTGGACGTGGAACGAGCTGATCAACCAGGGGGTCGTCGAGTACCTGGACGCCGAGGAGGAGGAGAACGCCTACATCGCCCTCGATTACAAGAACCTGGACAGGTCGAGGACCCACCTCGAGATAGTGCCGTCCACGATACTCGGGATAAGCGCATCCATGATACCGTTCCTCGAGGCTAACCAGTCGCCCAGGAACACCTACGGGTCGGCCATGATCAAGCAGTCGCTAGGATTCTACGCGGCCAACTTCACCAAGCGCCTCGACACGAGGGGGCACCTGCTGCACTACCCGCAGAGGCCGATGGTAAACACGAGGTCTGCCAAGACGCTCGATCTGGACCGGCGCCCAGCCGGGCAGAACTTCGTCGTGGCGATACTCTCCCACTCCGGCTACAACATCGAGGACGCCCTGATCATGAACAAGTCCTCGGTCGAGCGCGGTCTGGCGAGGTCATCCTTCTTCAGGTGCTACGAGACTGAGGAGCGCAGGTACCCCGGCGGGCAGGAGGACAAGATCGAGGTCCCCTCGCCGAACGTCAGGGGATACAGGACGCCCGAGTCCTACCAGTACCTTGGCGACGACGGGATAATCGAGCCCGAGTCCAGCCTGAATGGCGGCGACGTCCTGGTAGGCAAGACCAGCCCGCCGCGGTTCCTCGAGGAGTACAAAGAGTTCGAGCAGGCAGGGCCGCAGAGGAGGGAGACATCCGTCTCGATGAGGGCCGGCGAGGATGGCGTCGTCGACCTGGTGATAGTCACCGAGACCTCTGACGGCAACAAGCTCGTAAAGATACGCGTAAGGAACCAGAGGATACCGGAGCTGGGGGACAAGTTCGCCTCCAGGCACGGTCAGAAGGGGGTCATCGGGATGCTCGTCCCGCAGTACGACATGCCCTACACGGAGGATGGCGTCGTCCCGGACCTTATCATCAACCCGCACGCCATACCGTCGAGGATGACCCTTGGGCAGATGCTTGAGCTGCTAGGAGGCAAGGCATACGCCGCGTCTGGCAGGCCAATCGATGGGACCGCCTTCTGCGGCGACAGCGAGAAGACGATGCGGGACCTGCTCAAGGCGAGCGGCCTCAAGCCGAGCGGAAAGGAGGTGCTCTACGACGGACGGACCGGCAGGATGCTCGAGGCAGACGTCTATATAGGCATAGCCTACTACCTAAAGCTCCACCACATGGTGGCAGACAAGATGCACGCAAGGGCGCGTGGGCCGGTCCAGATCCTCACGCGGCAGCCTACCGAAGGGCGCGCAAGGGAGGGCGGTTTGCGCTTCGGAGAGATGGAGCGCGACTGCCTCGTCGGGCACGGCGCGGCGATGCTGCTGAAGGAGCGCCTCCTCGAGGAGTCAGACAGGACCGTCGTCAACATCTGCGAGGACTGCGGCCTGATCTCTTACTACGACCGTACGAAGGACAAGAACTTCTGCCCCATATGCGGCGAGAAGGCGAAGACGACCGCCGTGGTGATGTCCTACGCCTTCAAGCTGCTGCTGCAGGAGCTCATGAGCCTTGGCATCGCGCCGAGGCTGAAGCTACAGGAGAGGGTGTAAAGAGTTGTCGTTGTCAGAACTCGCAAAATCGGTACATGCTATAAAGTTCGGGCTGCTATCGCCTGAGGACATCCGGAAGATGTCCGTGGTGAACATCAAGGCTGCTGACACATACGATGAGGACGGCGTCCCGATAGAGACGGGGCTTATGGACCGAAAGCTTGGCACGATCGAGCCAGGACAGAGGTGCCAGACGTGCGGCAACCGCGTCGGGCAGTGCCCTGGGCACTTCGGCCACATCGAGCTCGCCCGACCGGTCGTCCACCCCGGGTTCGCAAAGCTCATCTATCTCATGCTGAGGGCGACCTGCTGGAACTGCGGCAGGCTCCTCCTCTCGGAGGAGGACTATCGCAAGTACTCTCTCAGGATGGTGAAGTACAAGAAGAAGTGGCCGCAGTTCAGGTTCAAGCTCTCTGACCAGATCGTCAAGAAGGCTATCAAGATAAACGAGTGCCCATACTGCCACGAGGGGCAGTTCAAGATAAAGTTCGAGAAGCCGACAGGCTACTCCGAGGAGCGCAAGGAGGGCCCAAAGAGGATATACTCCAACGAGATAAGGAGCCGCCTGGAGCGCATAACCGACGCCGACGCCGCTCTCATTGGGCTAGACCCTTCCCTGGCAAGGCCGGAGTGGATGCTCCTGACCGTGCTGCCGGTGCCGCCGTCAACGGTACGTCCGTCGATCACCCTCGAGTCGGGCGTCAGGTCCGAGGACGACCTCACGCACAAGCTCGTGGACATCATCAGGATCAACGAGCGGCTGAGCGAGAACATCGACGCCGGCGCCCCCCAGCTCATCATAGAAGACCTTTGGGAGTTGCTGCAGTACCACGTGACCACTTACTTCGACAACGAGACCTCCGGCATACCCCCCGCAAGGCACAGGTCCGGCAGGCCGCTCAGGACGATCGCGCAGAGGCTCAAGGGCAAGGAGGGCAGGTTCAGGTCAAACCTATCCGGCAAGCGCGTCGACTTCTCTGCGAGGACCGTGATCTCGCCAGACCCAATAATCAGCATGAACGAGGTCGGCGTCCCGGTGGAGATCGCCAAGCAGCTGACCATCCCTGAGCGGATCAACAGATACAACCTTGAGGAGATGAAGGCGGTGATCGCCAACGGTCCCGACGACCACCCTGGCGCGAACTACATAATCCGTCCTGACGGCAGGAGGATAGACCTCCGGTTCCCAAAGGATCGCAAGGTCATCGCCGACGCGGTCGACGTCGGCTACATCGTGGAGCGGCACCTCAAGGACGGGGACGTGGTCCTCTTCAACAGGCAGCCCTCGCTACACAGGATGTCGATAATGGCTCACAAGGTCCGGGTCCTGCCGTACAAGACCTTCAGGCTCAACCTCTGCGTCTGCCCTCCGTACAACGCCGACTTCGACGGGGACGAGATGAACCTCCACGTGCCACAGAGCGAGGAGGCGAGGGCGGAGGCGCTCGTGCTCATGCTCGTGCAGGAGCAGATACTCTCGCCGAGGTATGGCGGGCCTATCATGGGCGGGATACAGGACTACATCTCCGGGGCATACATGCTCACTCGCAAGAGCACCAAGCTATCAAGGGCTGACGCCTCGCAGCTCCTGACCAGCGCTGGCTACAGAGGGGAGCTGCCGCCGCCCGCCTCCACGTCCCCCGAGTACTGGACCGGCAAGCAGCTGGCAAGCCTCTTCTTCCCCAAGGGCTTCAACTACACGCTCAAGTCAAACATATGCCAGAAGTGCGATGTCTGCAAGCAGGAGGACTGCGAGAACGACGCCTACGTCGTCATAAAGGACGGCAAGCTGGTCGCAGGCGTCATCGACAAGAAGTCGATCGGCGCGCAGCAGCCCGAGTCAGTCCTCCACAGGCTGGTTAAGGACTACGGGACGGGCATGGGCAGTTACTACATCGACAATGCGTTCAAGCTCTTCCTAGCATTCATAGACAGCCGAGGGCTAACGATAGGGCTCGACGACGAGGAGCTCCCGGAGAGCGGGCGTCTGAAGGTCAAGGCTGACATACAGCACGCAGAGGAGGAGGTCGCCAAGAACATCAACGCCTACCATGAGGGGCTGCTCGAGCGGTTGCCGGGCAGGACGCTCGAGGAGACGCTCGAGACGCAGATCATGCAGATATTGGAGAATGCCAGGGAGGAGTCGGGCAAGACCGCGAAGAAGTACCTCAGGGAGGACAACACCGCGCTGCTTATGGCCAACACCGGCGCAAGGGGCAGCCTCATGAACCTCGCGCACATGGTCGCATGCGTCGGGCAGCAGGCGGTCCGTGGGGAGCGGATCTCGAGGGGTTACCAGAACCGTACGCTACCGCATTTCAAGCCGGGCGACCTGGGCGCAGAGGCGCACGGATTCGTTTACAGCAGCTACAAGGACAAGCTCAACCCCATAGAGTTCTTCTTCCACGCTATGGGAGGCAGGGAGGGGCTAGTCGACACAGCCGTGAGGACGAGCCAGAGCGGCTACATGCAGCGCAGGCTCATCAATGCCCTGCAGGACATAAGGGTTGAGTACGACTGGACGGTGAGGGCGACCGACGGCTCGATCATCCAGTACATATACGGCGATGATGGCATAGACCCTGCCAAGAGCGACCACGGCGCCGCCGTGAACATCGACAAGATAATCGAGAGGGTGAGTGTAGGAGGAAAGTGAGATGACCAAGAGACAGACCGCCCATGCGGAAGCAGACGATGCTGGGGCAGACGTCGCCGCGGCGGGAGCCAAGACCGAGAAGCCAGCCAAGACCGTAGTGGCATCCAAGCGCAGGGTCAAGGAGGCGGCATCAGCATCAGCATCAGCCAAGCCGAATGCACCCAAAAATGCCTCGCCATCCAGGGCAAAGAAACCCAAGGCAGCGGGTGCAACAGGCGGCGAGGCGCCTGTACCGCTTGAGCCGACGCCGGATCTGGGGTTGGCGCAGGGGCGGGCGAGCAAGGCTCGCCAGCCGGATATGCCGCTCGTGGACGAGGTGCTGGCGAGGCACGACCGGCGCCTGCCCGAGATGCTCGTTAGCCAGCTCAAGGCAAAGCTGGCGCCGCTAAAGGAGAAGCTCAACGAGGAGCAGATGGTGACAGTAGTGGAGGAGACCTACTCCTCCTACATCAAGGCCCTCATCGAGCCGGGCGAGGCTGCGGGAACGGTGGCCGCCCAGTCCGTCGGCGAGCCAGGCACACAGATGACGCTGAGGACCTTCCACTACGCCGGCGTGAGGGAGCTGAACGTAACCTTGGGCCTTCCGAGGCTTATCGAGATTGTGGACGCGCGTAGGCTACCGTCGACCCCAACCATGACTATATACCTCGACGACGAGCACAAGCGCGACCTAACCAAAGCCAAGGACATAGCTTCCAACATCGAGACCGTCACGGTGGAGAACGTCGCGAAGAGCATAGGCTACGAGATGCTCAACAACTTCACCATAGAAGTCGATGCCGAGATGTGCGAGGACAAGCTGATTGACATCAACTACATCGCCAAGTCGATCGAGAAGCTCAAGATACCCGGCAAGGTCTCCGTCGAAGGGAACACCATCACGGTCGAACCGGAGACGACCGACCGCGCCAAGATAAAGCGTATCAGGGAGCGGATCATGGACCTGCGCCTGAAGGGGCTGAAGGGCATCAAGAGGGTCGTGATCGAGAAGAAGGGCGACGAATACCTTCTCAGGACCGACGGCTCTAACCTGGCGCAGGTGATCGAGAACGTCAAAGGCATCGACAGGAGGAAGGTCTACACGAATAACATCTCCGAGATCGCCGAGGTCCTAGGCATAGAGGCCGCGAGGAGCGCGATCATCCGTGAGGCGTTCGAGGTCCTAGACCAGCAGGGACTGGACGTGGACGTCAGGCATGTGATCCTTATAGCCGACCTCATGACCTCCACTGGAAAGATCAGGCAGATCGGCAGGCACGGCGTGAGCGGTGAGAAGTCGAGCGTCCTAGCAAGGGCAGCCTTCGAGGTGACCGTAAAGCATTTATTGGATGCGGCTTCTCATGGTGAGGAGGACCGCTTGGAGGGAGTTACGGAGAACGTGATTGTCGGTCAGCCAATCCCGCTGGGCACCGGAATAGTCGAATTGTTTATGAGGTTCTCTAAAGAAGGTACATGATATGGACATAGCCAAAGAAATCAAGGTTGCGATAAACACGGGAAAAGTAGAGATAGGCTACAGGGTGGCGCTCAAGACCGCCAACAAGAAGAATGCGAAGCTCATCGTCCTTGCCAACAACGCCCCCGCCGAAATATCGTCGAAGGTGAAGGCCGCCGCGGGCGAGATCCCGATCTACGGATACCCCGGCTCCAGCTGGGAGCTCGGAGGGCTGTGCGGCAAGCCTTACCCTGTCTCAACGCTGGCGATAGTCGATCCGGGCGAGTCCGCTATACTGAAGATACAGGAGGGCTAGCACTTACCCGCGATTAGGCTTACCTCTGACGAGATGAGGTACATCGCCCTGCTAGAGAACCTGACAGGCGCGATCGCTAAGGACTGCGTCGTCAGCCCGGATGACAACTCTATCATCTACGTTGTACGCCCAGGCGACATGGGGCTAGCCATCGGCAAGAGCGGCGCAAACATCGAGCGGACCAGGAAGGTCATTAGCAGGCCTGTAGAGATCGTCGAGTATGCCGACACTCCTGAGACATTCCTCAGGAACATCGTCGCCCCCGCCAAGATACGCGGGATAAGGATCAGCAAGACTGCCGACGGCCACACCGTGGCGCAGGTTACGGTAGACCCGCACGACAAGGGGATGGCGATAGGCAAGAGCGGGAAGAACATCGCGAAGACCCGCCTTCTCATGAAGCGGCACTTCGACCTGGACAACGTCGTCGTACTCTGATCTGCCATCTGCGTCAGGGCGCCACCTCTCTGGTCGAGTAGCGAAGAAGTTATATAATCGATTGTGTTCTCCTAACTTCGCGTCAAAGGTGTATCGCATGGCAGGTTCAAAGTCACCAAAGGGTCTGCTCGCCGGAAGGAAGATCTCAGAGAAGCGAAAGTCCTTCCGCTGGAGCCTAAGGGCGTTCAAGAGGCGGTCCCTAAAGCTCGATATCAAGGCAGACCCGCTCGAGGGTGCCCCGCAGTCTAGGGGCATCGTTCTGGAGAAGGTTGGAGTTGAGAGCAGGCAGCCCAACTCGGCAGTCAGGAAGTGTGCAAGGATACAGCTCATCAAGAACGGCAAACAGGTAACGGCATTCTTGCCTGGCGACGGCGCCCTCAACTTTGTCGACGAGCACGACGAGGTCATCGTGGAGGGCATAGGCGGACCAGGCGGCGGCTCTATGGGCGACCTCCCTGGCGTCCGGTGGAAGGTCGTCAAGATCAACGGCGTCTCCCTGCAGGCGCTCATGACCGGTAAGAAGCAGAAGCCAGTGAGGTAATCGGCATGTCTGAGATAAAGCTCTTCGGCAAGTGGGACCAGTCCAACATCGAGATAAATGACCTTGGCCTCAAGTCTGTCATAACCGTGACGCCGACGCTAGCGCCGCACACGTGCGGGAGGCACGAGCACAAACGCTTCGGCAAGACCAAGCTCAACATCATAGAGCGGCTCGCGAACAGGGTCATGAGGCCCGGCCAAAACGGTGGCAAGAAGGTCCTGGCGCTGAATGCGGTCGCCTCAACGCTCGAGATCGTCCACCTCAAGACGGGGGAGAACCCAGTCCAAGTCTTCGTGAGGGC
Source organism: Candidatus Methanomethylicus oleisabuli (assembly GCA_001717025.1). Classification (GTDB taxonomy): domain Archaea; phylum Thermoproteota; class Methanomethylicia; order Methanomethylicales; family Methanomethylicaceae; genus Methanomethylicus; species Methanomethylicus oleisabuli. Next base: position 13,297 of record MAGU01000037.1, read on the forward strand.
AATCGAGAACTCAGCGCCCCGTGAGGAGGTCACCCGGATCAGCTACGGCGGGGTCTCGTACCCGCAGTCGGTGGACGCATCCCCCCAGAGGAGGGTGGATCTTGCGCTTAGGTTCATCACCGACGCAGCGCGCAACTCCTCGTTCAGCAGCAACAAGCCATTTGAGGAGTGCCTAGCAGACGAGATAGCCCTAGCGGCAGCGAAGGATAGCAAGAGCTACTCCGTCCAGAAGCGCGAGGAGATCGAGCGCATAGCGATATCCGCAAGGTAAGCGCGCCGGTCCAGATGGGCAGGGGCGACTACCCGTATTTTTCCATAATAAAAGTTTTTATATTACCTAAGATTTTTAACCCTCAACACAATTAAGTATCTTAGAGAGCTGATAATGAATGTCATTGTCGAAGAAAGAACACTTAAATCTGCTCGTTATGGGGCACGTAGACAACGGCAAGAGCACGCTTGTGGGGCACTTACTATTCCTTGCAGGCGGTCTTGATGACAGGACGCTGGCCGCACTGGAGGAGGAAGCGAAGCAGACCGGAAAGGAGTTCGCCAAATTCGCGTGGCTCGGTGACAAGCTGAAGGAGGAGAGGGAGAGGGATATGACTATCGACCTCTCCTTCTGGAAGTTTGAGACCCCAAAGTACTTCTTCACCATCATAGACGCACCAGGGCACAGGGACTTCGTCAAGAACATGATCACAGGCGCATCGCAGGCGGACGCCGCGATCCTCGTCATCTCCTCCAAGAAGGGGGAGTACGAGGCGGGCATGGGGCCGGGCGGTCAGACCAGGGAGCACGCCTTCCTGGCAAAGACCCTCGGCGTCAACCAGATAGTCGTTGCGGTCAACAAGATGGACGACCAGACCGTCAACTACGACCAGGCAAGGTTCAATGAGGTCAAGGACGGGGTCCTGAAGTTCCTCAAGATGGTCGGCTACGACATCAGCAAGGTCATAGCTGTCCCGATCTCGGGCTGGAAGGGCGACAACATCATAAAGCACAGCACTAACACGCCGTGGTACAATGGTCCAACGCTCTTCGAGGCTATGGACACGTTCACGCCCCCTGAGAAGCCAATAAACAAGCCGCTGCGCGTGCCGGTCCAAGACGTCTACACGATCACTGGGGTAGGGACCGTCCCGGTCGGCAGGGTTGAGACGGGCATCATGAAGAGGAACATGAACGTAATCTTCATGCCTGCGAACAAGAGCGGCGAGCTCAAGGACATCGAGACCCACCACATGAAGATCGATCAGGCGCTCCCCGGCGACAACGTCGGCTACAACGTCAAGGGAATCGGCAAGACCGACGTCCACAGGGGCGACGTCTGCGGCGACACTGTAAAGCCACCCACAGTCGCTGAGACCTTCAAGGGTAGGATCTTCGTCCTCTACCACCCGACTGCCATAGCTGCTGGCTACACTCCGGTGCTTCACGTCCACACAGCTACCGTCGCGACAACTTTCCTGGAGCTGGAGAAGAAGCTTGACCCCAAGACCGGCGCGGTCATCGAGGAGAAGCCGACCTTCCTTAAGCAGGGAGACAGCGCAATCGTGACCTTCAAGCCAACGAAGCCGCTGGTCATCGAGCCTTATACCGATCTGCCGCCACTGGGGAGATTCGCCCTTAGGGATATGGGTCGCACGGTGGCCGCTGGTGTGTGCATCGAAGTAAAGCCCGCTGTACTCACCAAGTAACCCCCTTTTTTTGGTGTTTTCCATGCCGCAAAAAGCGAGAATAATGCTAAGCAGCACCGACTTCCAAAGGCTGGAGGACGTGTGCACTCAGATCCGTAAGATAGCGGAGAAGACTGGCGTCAAGATTGCTGGGCCGGTCCCGCTCCCGACGAAGAGGCTTCTCGTCCCCACGCTCAAGTCTCCCGCAGGTGAGGGGACCAAGACATGGGACAAGTGGGAGATGCGGATCCACAAGCGTCTAATCGATGTGGACGCTGACGACCGGACCATGCGCCAGATGATGCGCATACAGGTGCCTGACGACGTATTCATCGAGATCGAGCTTGTCTGACAAGCAGTTCATTTGTAGGTCTTTTTCAAACCTACCCCCATCATTCTGGCTTGTCCTCATCCGCCTTCTGCATCCTGCACGTTTTTGGCGCACTTCAGCTCCGCTGGCGCCCTTCGTCAGTCCCGCGCCCATCGGCTCGACGCCGTCCGGCTGGTAGCCTGATCGTGAACGTTGTTCCCTTGTTAGGCGCCGACTCAACCTCTATCGAGCCGCCGTGCGCATCGATTATCCTCTTGCTGACCGCAAGCCCCATCCCCATCCCCTTGGGCTTGGACGTGAAGAGCGGTTTGAAGAGCTTCTTCAGGCTCTCGGCGGGGATTCCTACCCCCGTGTCCGATACCTTTATCTCCGTCATGCCAAGCGACTCGTAGCCTCTTATGGTCAGCGTTCCACCATCCTGCATCGCCTGGACCGCGTTGTTAATTATATTCGTGAAGACCCTCCGGATCATTAGGGGGTCTGTGTATATCTGCAGCCCCTCCACTACGTCCAGCGTCACCCTGACATTGGGGGGCACGGTAATGCTATTTACTACGGTCTCGAGCAGCGCCGCCGCGGGCGTGTTGGTCTTAATGACCTTAAGGGGCCTCGCGAAGTCCTGCAGGTCCGAGACGATCTTGTTCATATACTCCAGGTTGCCCTCTAGCATCTCTATCAAGGCGCTGACCTGCCCACTCGCAGAACCGGCTGACGCCACCTCCTCTGCCAGCAGGTAAAGCGCGTTTGTCATAGCTTGGAGAGGATTGCGGAGGTCGTGGCCCACCATCGTAGCAGTCTCGCCTATTGCCGCCAGCCGCTCCTTCTCGCGCAGCTGCGCCGTCCTCTCCTGTACTGCCATCTCGAGGCGCTCGGTGTACTTCTTGAGTTCCTCTTCCATCCTCTTCCAATCGGTCATGTCTGTGAAGGTCTCGATGGCACCCGTTACCTTGCCTGACGAGTCGTACAGGCGCGCCGCCTTGCCGCGGACGTACATCCTCGAGCCCTTGACCGTTATGTAGCTATTTGCGGTTATGGCGCCATTGCTCTTTGCGAGATTTCTATACTTGCTCTCGACATGGCGGTCCTCCCTGAGCACCAGGTCGATCAGTATTGGGCGCCTCTTCCCATAGAATAGGATCGAATATTCATAGTTGCCCTTGCCGATGATCTTCTCGGCCGGGACTCCCGTGAGTTCGATCATCGCCCTGTTCCAGACCTGAACGACGCCGGTCCTGTCAATGACGAACGTTGGGTCAGGAATGAAGTCTATTATGCTCGCGAGCCTCAGCTCCGACTCACGCAGAGCATCGCTTGCCCTGTCCCTAGCAGAGAGGTCAATCCCGACCGCGCATATCGCCCTCTTCCCCGTCGTGTGGTCTAGGAAAGGGCAGCACGCCCAGTGCATCATCACGCGCTCGCCGCTCTTCTTGACGGCATCTGCGACCACTGAGCCGTGGGTCTCTGGGCTCAGGCAGATCTCCTCTACGACCCTCGCCATCTCCCTGCCATTCGCGCCGCTCGCCGGCAGTATCGTCTCGCAGAGGTGCCTTCCAACCACCTCGCTCCTGCTGAACCCAAGGAGCCTCTCGGCGTCCTTATTGAAATCGATGATCTTGCCGTCAAGGTCGAACCTCACAATCGTTGTCAGCATATGCGCGGACCCCCGCGCACACCGTTGCTGACGTGAATCAATGCACCGACCGCCGACCAGATGGTGGCAGAGAGGGCTTCCGCGCTAGCGCCCACGTTTACCATGATGCAACACGCCCCGCACAACATCATCCCAATAGCTATGTCGATTTATCCTTTTAACTGTATTTTGCCGGCGCGCGTATGGGGCGGCGGCGGGGCAGGAGGAGTAGGTGGATGGGCGGGCAAACGGCTAGCTTGGCTCATGCGGGAGAACGCTGGAGTGGCGCCGGGGAAGGGACTCGGACACTCGTGAAAGAGGGGATATCGCCAGCAATACAGTTTCTCCGCAGATACTTCCTCCTTTTTCTCTACAGAAGGTTTGGCAGAATTGAACCTGAGTGAGGACGAGGGTTATACCATCCGCATCCCAAGGCGTTCGATATTAGCCCCTGAGAGCTTGGATTCCTTGGTCGCGAATATGTTGGGCACAAATATTGATTTGGAGAAGTCATTGCTAAAAAACCCTATTCCGCTTAAGTGGGGTAGCCTTTTCTCCTGAAGGTAAGCCCGAATCTCCGCAACTAACGGTTCAACATCCTCGAAATCTTCTCCAAGCCCGAAAAGCACCCAGTTGAAACCCTGAACAATTATTATGTTCGGGCTACCTGGCTGGAGCTGCTTGAGCTGTCCGTTGATGTGACGAGTTACGTGCCTGAGGAAGGCATCTGTCTCGTCCTTTGCTGCCTTCGACGGGAAAACCATCATCGGGTGGATCTCCACAAGTAGGAACGTTGCCTTATGGATAGAGAACCAGCTAATTAGCTTACTTCCCTTTTCAAGTTCTCCCTTGCAGCATTGAACCCACCCATCTAATGGTGGCTGCTTGACTTGCTCCAGTTTCTTTGCATCCTGTGGCAGCACTAGCGGTCCAAGTTTTTCCAGCGTAGGCTGAAGACTTAATGTCAGCGAGATATCAGAGAGGTCAATCATACCCTCGAAACCCTTCAGTTTGTCAATACAGAGCCGGTCTATTTCGCAACAGATTCTGCTTGTTGATGCTACTTCGTCGATGTGGTCTTGGTTATCCAAAACGAGCAATTCGGGGATATTGACCCCCATGAGGACCATTGGCGTCCCGTTTACCTTTGTTCGGAGGTGGGAAGCTGCAGCATTGAGTATCCTTTGGATTTTCTTCTCTGGTGTGCTCTCGCTTAGGTTCCCTAGCTCGATATAAACTATACTCGCATTAACCTTTGCGAGAACGTCCGAAATTTTGCCTGTAGTCAGCTCTGGCTCAAGCGTGACATTCCCAACGCCCAGCTTGTCCACGAGCCATTTGGCGTAGGTGAGCTCAGTATACTTGGTCAAGCTGTCAAAATAATCGTCGCTGCACAACTTCTTTTTCAGGGCTTCTCTTCTCTTTAGGTTCCATCCAGGCGCACCGAAGAAAACTAAGGCATCCTCGACCTCCTTTAGCCCCACTTCGTTCGGGTTGAAAGGGAGGCACCAACGGAGAAAGAGGTTTCGTGTCTTATTATATTCCTTGTCTTCATAGCCTGCGAACGAGCCGAACAAGGCGTCTAGAGTCTTGAATTGTCTGAGCCGTTTCCTTGCCACTGGTAGACCGGCCAGGTATTCCTTCTGCAAGATGTCCGTTTCACTGTACTGTCCAAGTAGGCCCAATATTGCCCTCTCCATTTCTTCCTTTTTACCAATACCGTTACTACAATTATGCTATTAGCAAGAATAGCCAGATTGGGATAATAGTGACATTCCCACGAACTTCCAATGTTTCTTTTGACAGCACAATTGCGTTTGGAGATTCAGTCATTTTCTTGAAATCTATAACACCATAGAGGTCTCTGCTTGTTATTTTAGTTTGATATTTGACTTCAACAGCGACTGGTTTGGGTAAACCTTGCTTTAGAATGAAGTCAACTTCCCGATCCTTTTTGCCTCGCCAATACATAACTGAATCTTCAGAGCAAAAAAGTTGTTTTTGTTCACATAGCCGGAATGATAGGCGCGCCATGTGGTCTGCTGCAATTCCTTCGACTAGAGCACCTACTTTCTCAGGGTCCGCTAGATATTCCATAGTGGACTCGAACGGTTTCTTTCCACTAAGCCACGCCCTCATTGCATGCAAGAAGAAGGGATCGGTGAAGTAAACTTTCTTTTCCTTTTGGTAAGCTGGTTTGTTTCTGTTTGTGTCATAGCAAAACAGGTAATGAAGCACGAAGCTATCGCTTAGTGTGTCTATGTATTCAGCGACCGTGTTGTGGCTAGCTATGTCTGTGCCCTGTCTGAGGGTATTCCAACCGATAGGGGTTCCAGATGTTTCAAGAACTCGACTTATTACTTGTCTTAGGTATGTTTCTCTTTTTCCCCATTTTGCCAAGTCCCCAAGAACGACATCTACGTATGTTTTGTAAATATTCTCAGAGATTTCATTATGCTTTAGGTATTCGTCAGCAACTCGGGCTATTCCCCCCGTTAAAAGAAAGCTTTGGAAGAGCTTTTGCAACTCTCTTGAGAGGAATGAAAGTTCTTTTATCTCTTGTGGGATTTCACCATTAAGTAATGTTAGAAGGGCTGCTTTTCGGTTTTCCCATGAAAGCATACGATTCTGCTTTATTGTTTCATTGACGTCTTTGCTTAGTATCTCAGCGTATTCTGCGAATTTCATAGGTAGCATAATTTTATCAAGCAGGTCTTTTGCTTCGCCCCGTCTTCCAGGGAGTTTTTCTGAGGCTTTCTTTATGTCTATTGTGTGAGAGCCTGTTAGAATCAAAGTGGTTAGTGTTAAACTGTCTTTATCGGCTAGGAATTTGATTGCTTTTTGCCAGTCTTTAACTGATGAAACTTCGTCAATTAAGAGGTAGGCGCGTTGTTTTTTATCAGGTCTTACCGATTCAAGGTATGCTGATATTGTTTCTGCTAGTGTTTTTGGGTTGTCGATTAGATCACATGTGAAGTAGAAAATGTTTCGCGGGGGCACCTTCTGGTTAATTAGGTCTCTTATCATGTCTTTGAGGAGCGTCGTTTTTCCAACTTGGCGTGGCCCTCTCAAGGTGTAAACTGCATCAGTATCAAGATCAAAGGTGTGTTTTATTCTCGGTACCCAGCAGACTTTGGATTTTGCGAGGGTAACGATTCTTTTGTCTTGTAATATATCCTCGGGCTTTCTCCACCAAGGATTTTGATCCATAAGCTCAATAGATGTTGACATGACTGTGGAATCTTATTGACAGCTCATTTATAAATAGCTTGTCAATGTACTTCCAGGTTCCTTATAACATACATATTGATTAAGCGGATCAAAAGAAATCAAGCGAGCATTGGAAACAATTCAATATTAATGGCGCCGGGGAAGGGATTCGAACCCTTGCTCCATCGAAATGGAACCGGCTTGCCTGTCCCACTCATCATAAGATCTCGAGGCCGGCGCTTTAACCGCTCAGCCACCCCGGCGGATAGTGGATAATCCGTTAGGGTCTTCTTAACCTTAACGCTTCTGCCTGGTGCCGGCCGCCGCCGCTGTGGAAAGGGCAATAAACCGCGCCCTCCATATAGTTCCATGATCAACGATGGTCTACGAGTTCCTCGACCACAAGTCAGACGTCTACGTTCGAGTGGTGGCGCCCTCCATAAGCCGGGCCTTCGAGGAGGCGGCGTTAGCGACCTTCGCCGTCATGCTCGAGCCGCCTTCAGTGAGGTGCAAAAAGACCATCGACCTGAAGCTAGAGGCGACCGACCTAGAGCAGCTGCTTTACATGTGGGTAGACCGCCTCCTATACCACTTCGATGCCGATGGCTTTGCCCTCGCGAGGGCAGAGGTGAGGTCGCTGAGGCGCGCCCCAGCCGGAGGTTTCAGGCTATCGGCTCGGCTGCACGGGGAGGACTATGACCCTGAGTCGCACGGGCAGAAGGTGGGGGTCAAGGCAATGACCTACTCTCTCATGAGCATATCCCGTGCCCCGTCAGGGGGAGTGGAGCTCCGATTCGTCCTAGACATCTGATCCATGCCCGAGCGGCGGTCGGGGATTGGAAGATTAATTACCCCGTTTCGACATTCTAAACCACGTGAGCTAATATGGCAACTGGAGAGGTGGCTGGCGTGCAGGGCGGGGGGATCCCGCTCAGGAAGATTCAGGACTGCATCTGGGAGATCCCCAAGTCTTTCAGTCCGGGCATGAACGTGCCCGGCAGGGTCTACGCAGACAACGACCTCATCCAGAAGATGTCCGAGGACCTCACCCTAACGCAGTGCGTGAACGTCGCCCACCTGCCCGGCATCCTCGGCAGCTCCATCGTCATGCCAGATGGGCACCAAGGATACGGCTTCCCCATTGGCGGGGTCGCCGCGTTCGGCATGGATGATGGCGTCATCTCGCCCGGCGGGGTCGGGTACGACATAAACTGCGGCGTGCGCCTCGTCCTCTCCAACCTCGACGTAAAGGATGTGCGCCCCGCGCTTTCGAGGCTCGTCGATGCGCTCTTCACCGCCGTCCCCTCGGGCCTGGGCAGCAAGGGCGGCATACGCCTCTCCCACCCGGAGCTGAACGACGTCCTCGAGAGGGGCGTGCAGTGGGCAGTCGATAAGGGCTACGGCTACGAGGAGGACGCAAGGCGGTGCGAAGAGGGCGGGACCATGAAGACCGCCGACCACACGAAGGTCTCCGACGCCGCCCGCGGCAGGGGAGCCGGGCAGCTGGGGACGCTAGGGAGCGGCAACCACTTCCTGGAGGTCCAGGCGGTCGACAGGATATTCGACACGCGCGCCGCCAAGGCGTTCGGGGTCGAGCGCGAGGGGCAGGTGGTGGCAATGATACACTCCGGCTCCAGGGGGCTCGGCCACCAGGTCTGCAGCGACTACCTCCATGTGATGGAGCAGGCAGTGTCAAAATACGGTCTGAAGATCCCTGACAGGGAGCTGGCATGCGCCCCCGCTGGCAGCAGGGAGGCGTCCGACTACTTCGGCGCCATGAGCGCGGCGTGCAACTACGCGTGGGTCAACAGGCAGTGCATCATGCACTGGACTAGGCAGGCGTTCCAGAAGACGTTCCTGACCGACCCCGAGCGGCTGGGCATGCGCATGGTATACGACGTCGCACACAACCTGGCCAAGCGCGAGGAGCACGAGCATGGGGGCAGGCGCAAGACGCTCTATGTCCACCGCAAGGGTTCCACGCGGGCATTCCCCGCAGGGCGGTCCGAGATACCCCAGGAGTACCGCGACATCGGTCAGCCAGTCATAATCCCGGGCAGCATGGGCACAGCGTCGTACCTTCTAGTCGGCGGACCGAGGTCGCTCGACCTCAGCTGGGGGTCGACCGCCCATGGCGCCGGCAGGTTCCTCAGCCGCGAGGCTGCGATAAGGAAGTACTGGGGCAGCGACGTCAAGAGGGACCTCGAGGGCAAGGGCATCCAGCTCCGCGCCGCAAACATCAGGGTAATCGCAGAGGAGGCGCCGGGCGCCTACAAGGACGTCGACAGGGTCGCTGCCGTCTCGAATATGCTTGGCATCGCCACGCTCGTAGCGAGGATGGTTCCACTGGGCGTGACGAAGGGATGACCGCCCCGAACGCGGCGCCCCAGCCGCTCGTATCGCGAATCGGCAGGTTCCTCGCCATCCACGAGGAGTCCTTCGCAGGCGCCGGCATCTCCTCGAACGTATACGTCACCGAGCATGACGGCAGGTACTACGTCTTCGACGCGAGCGGTAGCCCAGACCTTCTATCATACCTCGAGGCCGCCGGCATCAGCCGCGGATACATCGCAGGCGCCATCCTCACCCATGGGCACTACGACCACGTCACGGGGCTCAGGTCCCTCGCCGGGCTCGACCTGCCCGTCTTCATCAGCAAGAGCGACGTGAAGCTGATGGAATCTACCGTGGGCAAGGTGGGCGCTAAGGGGTTTGAGAGCCCCGCGGGTGCGTCCGTGCTCGAGTCCCTCTCCCTGACGTCGATATCGACCCCGGGGCATACGCCTGGGAGCACCTGCTTCTACTCTGAGCGGGAGGGGCTCCTCATAAGCGGGGACACTGTCTTCCCAGGGGGATACTTCGGCAGGACCGACCTCCCGGGGGGCAGCGATGCCGAGATGCTCGCCAGCCTCGAGCGGCTCTCCAAGCTGGGCGTGAGCATGATGCTGCCCGGTCACGACATGCCTCTGCTGGAGGGCGCCTCCGAGTCGATAAGGTCGTCGCTGGAATATGCCCGATCCCTGCTGAGGCCGTAGCCCGTCTGCCATGGCGTCCACTCCACAGCACAGCACAGGCATCCCGTCAGATCGCGGACGCCGCCTGCAACAGCCACGCCATCCCCATCGACATTATCGGTGTTGCCAGCCACATAACTGCAAGCTTGACCGCCGCCTGCCTGTTGAGGGCGCTAACGCCCTTCGCAAGACCGCCGCCCGCCACCCCTCCTACTATGGCATGGCTTATCGAGACTGGTATTCCGCCCTGCGTGAATATGTGGGCAATGAATGCCCCGCCGAACTGCGAGGCGAATGCGGTAGGCGGTCCAAGGTTGGACATCCCCTCCCCCACCGTCCGGGACACCCTCTCGCCCATGAGTATCCCGCCGGCTGCGCTTGCCGCCACCGCCGTCGTGATCGCCGCCGCCCAGCCAAGGTCGCTCGTCACCACGCCCGCAACCAGTCCCAGCGTATTCGCTCCGAAGCAGTATGCAGTGTAGAAGCTCGCCGCTATCGTCAGCACGCCGTAGACGAAGATCGTCCCACCGACGCTGTTCATGCTTCGCCTCCTCAAAATCTTGGAGATAATGAACGCCGCCCCAGCAGCAAGGAACGGCGTGGCCACCCACGATGCCAGCACGACGACTATCCCTGAGGCGTTCAGCGGCACGCCGAGGAAGATGCCGCACCCTATGGACGCACCGTAGACTGCCTGCGTCATCGGCAGCGGCAGGCTGACCGCGGTGGCTATCAGCACCATCGCGAAGGTTACGCCCAGTACTATCTCCAGCGACGTGGTTGGCAGAGCCCCCAGGAGCGCCCTGCCCTGAACTGCACCGGCGAGCTTGTTCCCCTCAAGAAGTGCACCTAGCGCAAGCCCCGCCACAAATATGAGTATTCCGTACTTGTAGGAGGTGACCTTTGAGCCAGCCACGGTCCCTGCGGTGTTGCTGGCGTTGTTTGCCCCTGTAATGCCGACCGTCAGCACGGTCAGAACGATGAGGATGAGCGAGAGCACAGGCGAACCACCAGCGACCGATAATGAAACTTGCTGCCAACCTTTAAAAAAGATGCCTCACGCGCCCGTCTTCACGATCATGGCGGTCAGCACGTCCGATGCCACCTCTGCCGCGTCTGCCACCATGTCGAGCCCGAAGATGAAGTCCCTCATCTGTAGGTAGGAGAGCGTCGAGAGCCTCCTCTCGTTTGCCGTCAGGTGCTTTATAAGCTTGAGCTTCTGCTCGTCGAGCCCCTCCTCCCTCTTCTCGACCTCGTGGGCGATCTTGAGCGCTCCCTTGGCGTCCCTGTCGACCATGGCGATGGCATCCCTCAGGCGCCCGACGATGTCGATCGTACCGGTTATCATACTCGTGATATCCGGGTTGCACTCGAACAAGATGCCCGCCTCATCCTCGGTCGGCTCCCTTGTGGCGATAACCCTCGCCGCATCCTTAGCCTTGTCGGCTATGCCATCGACCGCATCGATGAGTCTTAGGAAGTCCTCCTTCAGTCCGACGAACAGTACGCCGCAGTAGAGCCCGACCTCGACCCTCCTCTTGACGTCGTCGGCATTGCGCTCCACCATCGCGATCTTCTCAGCCGCCCGGCTGACTGCCTCCCAGTCATTCTCCCTGCATGCCGCTACGATGTCTTTGAGCAGGCTGGTCGCCTCGCAGACCAGCGAGAGGTGCTCTTTGAGCTTATCGTTTACCCCCTTGAGAGGTAATGTTGATAGCCTCCTCCACACGCCTACGTATCACCCCTGAACTGCCGGCTCGCTCCATAAACTTACTCTGGCTGCCGACCCTTTGCCTTTGCCACCAATCATTTACTACCATCCCTAATTATGCTACCTCACGATCTCCGCGCCCGCCTCGCCGGCTATGAACTCCAGGTCTGCGATGTGCAGCGTCTGCCTTATCAGCCACTCGTTCTTCCTGCATGCCATTAGCATCTCCTCGCTACCCATTACCCTGCCTAGCTTAACCTCCGCAGCGAGTGCCGCCTTCATCCCGACCTTCTTCGCCCTGAGCGCCGCGATCGCATTGACTACGAGCTCCCCCGCTCGCCCATCTGCCGCCTCCCTCCCTTCCACCTTCGGCCACGAGGTGGCGTGTACCGATATTGCCCCCTCGCCATCCCTGAAGACCTTCTGGTATATCTCCTCTGTTATATGCGGGCAAATCGGCGCGAGGAGCCTTATGAACGTCGATATTGCCTTGTGGAGCGTCGCCTTAGCAGCCATGCTGCTCCCCGCATTCCTCGGGCTATAAAGCCGCGGCTTTGCCGCCTCGATGTACTGGTCGCAGAAGTCATGCCAGTAGAACCTCTGCAGCAGGTCTACCGCGATGTGGAACTGGTAGCCGTCCATCGCCTCCGTCACCTTGGATACAGTCTCGTCCAGCCTGTAGAGGATCCACCTGTCGACGTCCTCCAGCTCCCCCTCATTAAGCTGGTATGACTTCTCGCCGAAGAAACCCTCGACGAAGCGCGCAGAGGACCAGACCTTCTGCAGGAACCCCTTACCATACTTGACGGGCTCCCACTTGAACGGGAAGTCCGACCCGAGCGTCAGCGAGAGGAGCGCTTGGCGTATCGCATCCGCGCCGTACTCGTTGATCCCCTGCTCCGGGTCTATCACGTTCCCCTTAGACTTGGACATCCTGGAGCCGTCCGGACCGAGTATGTGCCCATTTATGAGCGCCCCCTTGAACGGCGCCTGGCCGGTCAGCAGGTGGCACCTGAGTGTCGTGTAATACATCCACGTCCTGATTATGTCGTGGCCCTGCTGCCTGAGGTCTACAGGGTAAGCCCTCTTGAACCTCTCCCTGTCCGTGAAGTATCCAGTCGCGATGAGGGGGGTTATGCTGGAGTCCACCCAGCAGTCGCAGACGTCAGTCGTCCCCGCGATCTCCGCGCCCCCGCACTTGGGGCACCTGTCCACCGGGGGCCTGCTTTCGGAGGTGTCCACGGGGAGGTCCTCCTCCCTTGGGGGTATGATCTCGTTGCACGAGATGCAGTACCAGAACGGTATCGGCGTTCCGAAGACGCGCTGCCTCGAGATGAGCCAGTCCCACTCTATGCTGTTGACCCAGTCGTCTAGCCTGGGGCTCATGAACTTGGGCGTCCACTTCATCTGGGCGTTGTCGGCGAGCATCATCTCCCTGAACTCCTTGGACTTGATGAACCACTGGTCCTTCACGAGAAACTCGATGGGCGCCATGCAGTCCGCCCGCTCGTTGTGGGTGAGGACGTTGTGGGTGATCTCCTCCACCTTGGAGACCATGCCCTCCGCCTGCAGGTCCTTCACGACCTCCTCCCTAGCTGTAGCCGCCTTCATGCCCGTGTACTTCCCCGCGTTCTCCATCCTTCCATACTCGTCGATCGCCCTCGTGATAGGCAGCCTGTAAGTCTGCTGCCACTTGATGTCCTGCTCGTCGCCGTAGGTGCAGATCATGACAACCCCGGTGCCGAACTCCCTGTCGACGGCATCGTCGGCAAGGATCCTGACCCTGTTTCCGAATGCCGGAACGACGACCTCCTTCCCAACCAGAGCTCCGTACCTTCCGTCCTGCGGGTTCACCGCCAATGCCTGGCAGGCGTTCAGCAGCTCGGGCCTCGTCGTTGCGACCTCGACGCAGCCGCCGCTGTCCGCCGCGGCGAACTTTATGTGGTAGATCTTGCCCTTCTTCTGGACGTAGCCGACCTCTGCCTGCGCAAGCGCCGTCCCGCACCTTGGGCACCACTGGACCGGAAACTCCTTCTTGTAGACGAGCCCATTCTTGAACATCGTCAGGAGCGTCCCTTGAACGGCCTTCCAGTAGCTCCTGTCCATGGTCCTATACTCCAGCCGCTCCCAGTCTGGGCGGTAGCCCAGCCTTATCATGGTCCCCTTCATGCTCTTGATCATGTTTGCCGTCCACTCGGCGCACTTCTCCCTGAAGACCTTCCTGTCGTTCCTCGGTACCTTCCACTTGAACTGCACCTTCAGCTCTGTCGGGAGCCCCTGGCAGTCCCACCCCTGGGGCAGTATGACATCGTACCCCCTCATCCTCTTGTAGCGTGCTATGGTGTCGTTTATCGAGTTCCAGTAGGCGTGGCCCATGTGGAGCTCGCCGGACGTGAACGGCGGCGGCGTGTCTATCGTGAATATGGGCCTGCCGTCGTTCTTGAAGCTGTAAACCTGATAGAATTCCTCGGTCAGCCACCTCTGCTGCCACTTCTCCTCCACCGCGCGGGGGGCGTAGTTCTTCTCCATCTTCCTCAACGCGTCCGCCGAATCTGCTGCCAAGGTCACTTCCTCCGAATGCTCTACTTCATCAACTTATCAGACATGCTGATTAATAAAATCGGTGGGGTCGCCAGCTCCCCCCGCCATCGGGCTGCCTGCAATCCCGGCGGAGCCGCTCCCCCATCGCCACGGCTGACCGCCTCAAGGATCCCCCGCGGCGCAGACGACCGCGTTATGGACATTGGGTGCAGCCCCGGTACGCTGGCAATCCCGCTGGCAAAGATTGTAGAGTCCGTGACGACTGTCGACATGTCCCCAAACATGCTAAAGGTCCTCCGGGAGAGGGCGTCCGCCGAGAACCTCTCCAACATCACCTGCGTCAATAAGCAGTGGCGGGACGTCGTCGTGGGATCCGACATAGACCGGTCATACGACGCAGTGATGGCCTCCAACTCGTTTAGCCTGCTTGCCGCCAAGGAGACAAAGTGCGGCGACAGGACCTGCGTCGACTGGGACGTGATCGACGCCGTTAAGAAGATGAATGCCGTAGGGCGGGAGGTCTACGTCACCATGCCTCTGGGCGAGAGCGCCCCCTTTAGAATATACGATGCCATCGGCATCCCTTGCCACCCCCCTCCAAACCACGTCATCACCTACAACGTAATCTCAGAGACGGGCGTCCTGCCCGACATCGACCTGCTGCCATCGCATCACCGCGGTTCAAGCGATCCTAAGGCACTTTCTAGCGCCCTGGGCGTTGCGACTTTCTGTAACGAAAAAGCCTAGGCAAGGCGCCCCGCGCCAGATGCCCCCTCCTGAGGCGCCGCTATGCCTTTGTCGCCTTCGCCCTGTCGTTGATCGCCTTGATCGCTCCAATGGCGAACTCGGCATCCATCTTGTCGATCTGGTCCTCCATCGTCCTGCATCCCTTCTCCTTGAACTCTGCAAGGACGTCTTGGACCTTCTTGCCCCTCCTCTTCTCGACCTCCCTGATCTTCGCGTGGAAGAATGCCTTGGAGAACCCCCCCGTCTCCTCATAGCAGCTAGGCATGCCCTCGCCCGCCGCCTCGCACATGCCTATAAGCGCCAGGCACGTGCCCGGGTCCCTCTCCGATGGGCACCTGTCCTCGCAGTGCGCCTTTGCGTACCTCAACACGCTGATGAGATCCCTCTTGTCAGTGCCCACAAACCCTCACCATCAAATTTGGCCTCCGTTGTGACTCTTCTCCATCGCTTTCGCTTCGCGAACTCGGCAAATTCATCATTGGCCGTGACTTAATCTGCGATGGTAAGAGATAAGCTTTTTACGCCATGCCGCATTCCCGTCGCAACATTTTGGGGTAAAGCTTTATAGCGGTCTCCAAATTCCATGAATATGTGAGGTGTTAACGATGGGAGGTCGCCAGAAGACAACTCTCCTCAGCCCGGTTCAGGAAGGGAGCAAGAAGAAGCCGTCCTCGGATAGGCAGTGATCTGTCTGTCTATCCGATACCACCGCTCATCAGAGCGGTCCAATAACTTTCAACTGAAGGTTTGAACAATGTCCGTAGCGCAAAAGAGGGACCACCAGGTATCCATATTCATACCCGTCTCGATTCTGTCCGATGTTCCGAGCCTGATTGAGAAGACGTTCAAGGTAGGGCAGATAGCCCGTGCGGCATCGATATTCAAGGTAGAGCGGATCGTGGTCTATATGGCATCAAAGAGCGACTCGAGGGAGGACGGATTCCTCATCAGAGACCTGCTCTCATACGCCGAGACCCCTCAGTATCTCAAGAAGAGGCTCTTCCCACTCTCGGACTCCCTGCGATACGCAGGGACGATCCCCCCGCTACGGACACCGCACCACCCTCTGGAGTCCACGAATATGGACTACCGTGAGGGTCTAGTCCTCAAGTCAGGCCGTACGGGGTCGACCGTAGACATCGGTCTCAGGGCGCCTGTATCGACCAGCGCCCGTCTTACGCCCAACGCACGCGTCACCATGGTGCTGGACCATGGCTCCGAGTCATGGGTTCCTGTGTCAAGGGCAGACGTCCCATACTATTGGGGGTACAACGTCTCTCTGGAGTTGAAGCCCCTCCGGCAGGTCTTAGACGCGTACGATCCGCTTCTGGACTCCGTGGTCGCAACATCGCGGTTGGGGGGGCCCGCCACGGCCTCCGCTCCGAGGATCAGGGGCATGATGTCGCCCGGGCAGAGGATGGCGCTGCTCTTCGGCTCCCCATCCGAGGGCCTGCACGAGATAATCGCGAGGGGCGGCGCCAGGATCGATGATGTTGCGGACCTCGTCATTAACACTGTTACCGATCAGGGCACAGCGACTGTCAGGACCGAGGAGGCCATCTTCATCACGCTCGCCGCCTTGGACTCGATAAACGCCCTTGGCTAGTGCATGCGCCTGCATCGAGGTGCCCTGGATTGGGCGCCCGAAAAAAAGATAGACATATATTTTAGTAATACTGCTATCAACAAGCTAGTTTACACTGGAGGTTTACTAATGGGACATAAAAGCAAGAGCGCACCGCGTAGAGGATCACTGATGTATTATCCTAGGGTGCGCGCCAGGCGAATCAGCGGAAGAGTAAGGACCTGGCCAACGGTGAGTGGCGATCCCAAGCTGCTTGGTTTTGCTGGTTACAAGGTAGGGACGACTCACCTAGTCATGATCGACAACAGGCAGAAGAGCCCTCTCTTCAACAGGGAGGCAGTGAGGGAGGTTACGGTGCTCGAGGTGCCGCCGATTTTGGTATACGGCTACAGGGCATACGAGAAGACGCCAAAGGGCATCAGGACGATCGGCGAGGTCATCTCCAAGGGCCTCCCGAAGTACGCAGACCGCGCGGTGGTGGTTCCGAAGGAGTACGACCCCGCGCCGTCGCAGGCAGCGATCGAGTCGAACCTGCAGGATGTTGTAGAGATCAGGGCTCTTGCTATGACGCAGCCGTTCAAGGTGGGCTTCGGCAAGAAGACGCCGGAGGTGCTCGAGATAAAGGTCGGCGGAAGCGACATGAACGCCGTACTTGCGCACGCCAAGGCACTCCTAGGCAAGGAGGTCAGGGCAAAGGACCTCTTCTCAGAAGGCATGTTCATCGACGTCACTGGCGTGACCAAAGGCAAGGGATTCGCTGGCGCCGTGAAGCGTTTCGGCGTAAAGGTCCAGCCGAACTGGCACAAGCACAGGAAAGGCAAGAGGGTCGTCGGTGCGATCAGCCCCTCGGTCCCCCACATGATGTTCCAGATACCGAGGCCAGGGAAGATGGGCTACCACCAGAGGACCGAGTACAACAAGCTTATCCTAAAGATTGGCGATAACCCGAACGACATAAACGTGGCGGGCGGTTTCCTGCACTATGGTCTAGTCAGGGGCGACTACCTGGTGATGCAGGGCACGTTGCCTGGACCGTCCAAGCGACTTCTTAGGCTGAGGCTTCCCGTGAGGGCAAAGAAGCCGAAGATCGAGGCTCCTAAGGTCCTAACGATAAGCCTTGCCTCGAAGCAGGGGGTGTAGTGGATGGCGAACAGTGGTGGTCTTGCGGTCGAGGCCGTCAAGGTGATAGCGCTGGACGGCTCGGTAAAGTCGGAGTTGCCTCTGCCCGCAGTCTTCTCAACTGGCGTGAGGCCTGACCTGGTCCGCAGGGCGGTCCTCTCGAGCCAGTCTGCGAGGATACAGCCGAGGTCCAACGATTACTATGCCGGCAAGAAGAACACCGCCGAGAGCCTTGGTGTAGGCCTGGACCTGGCAAGGGTCCCAAGGATCCACGGCGCCAACAGGGCGGCATTCGTCCCCAACGTAGTGGGTGGAAGGGTGGCATTCCCAGCCCAGCTGGAGAAGATCTACCACGAGCGGATAAACTCCAAGGAGAGGCTCCTTGCGCTCAGGTCTGCGATCGCCGCCACCGCCAGCGCAAAGCTCGTTGCGGCAAGGGGGCACGCCATTGCCGAAGGGACAGCGTTGCCGTTTGTCGTCGCGGACGACCTGAAGGGGCTGAAGAGCGCCGCGGAGTTCCGAGACTTCTTGAAGAAGGTGTCCCTTTGGTCTGACGTCGAGAGGGCAAAGGAAGGCGTGAAGGAGCGGTCAGGCAGGGGCAAGACGCGAGGCAGGCGGTGGGTCAAGCCCAAGTCAATATTGTTGGTCTCGGATGAGGCAAAGCCGCCCCTCAGGCTCGCTTCGAGGAACTTCACCGGCGTCGAGTTTGCAGACGTTGGCTCGCTCAATGTCGAGAGGCTCGCACCAGGCGGCCACGCCGGAAGGCTGACGGTCTGGACGGAGTCCGCTTTCAAGAAGCTTGATGAGCTGTATGCATGATTTGAGATGGTGATTCAGATGGAACCTAGCGATATCATAATCAGGCCGGTGTCATCGGAGTCGGCATTGGAGAAGGTCGAGAAGGAGAACAAGCTGCTCTTCATAGTGTCTCAGAAGTCAAACAAGCTCCAGATAAAGCAGGCAGTCGAGAGGCTCTATGGCGTCAAGGTAAAATCGGTTAACACTATGATCACGCCTGCAGCGGAGAAGAAGGCGGCGGTTGTGCTCGAGAAGGAGTTTAGTGCGACAGAGCTAGCGACCAAGATTGGTCTGCTGTAGTCTTTATGATTTGGTTAGAAAAAGGTGTGGTGTATGGGAAAGAGACAGGTTCTTCAGAGGAGGGGTCGGGGAGGATCCGTATTCAAGGCACCGTCGTGGAGAAGGATGGGGCGAGTGATGTACCCTGCAGTCCATCAGGACGAAAAGACCTCCTCGGTTGAGTTCATAATCAAGGATATAGTTCACGAGTCGGGCAGGGGCGCGCCGGTGGCAGTCGCCGTCAACAAGGACGGCGTCTCATCGCTCATGATCGCCCCGGAGGGCCTGTTTGTTGGGCAGAGGATATTCTACGGCGCGGCTGCGCCGGCGAGCCACGGCAACGTCCTGCCTCTCAAGGCTATACCCGAAGGAGCCCTCATATGCAACATCGAGGGCAGGGCAGGCGATGGCGGAAAGTTCGTCCGGTCAGCGGGGGGCTACGCGTCTCTAGTCTCGCACACCCATGAGGGCGTGCTTTGCATGTTCCCGTCTGGAGCCATCAAGACATTCAATTCGATGTGCCGCGCCACGATAGGGATCGTCGCGTCGGGCGGGATGACAGAGAAGCCAATGCTCAAGGCGGGTGCCAACTACCACAAGTGGCGCGCGAGGTCCATAAAGTACCCGCTTGTAAGGGGCAAGGCAATGAGCCCATACGCTCATCCGCACGGGGGCGGCTCGCACCCGAAGGGCAGCACCCCTGTCAGCAGGAACGCCCCTCCAGGGCAAAAGGTCGGAATCATCGCCTCGAGAAGGACTGGAAGGCGGAAGAAGTGATAAGAGGAGTGATATGATATGGCACTAAGAGAATTCACATACCGGGGCTACACCACGAGTCAGCTAATGAGCATGCCCATGGACGAGTTCATCAAGTTGCTCCCAGCAAGGCAGAGGCGCTCCCTGCTTAGGGGCCTGACCCCTGATAAGAGGGCGCTATTCGAGAGGATCAGGAAGGCAAAGAACGCCATGGCGAAGGGCAAGAAGATCGTCATAAGGACGCACTGCAGGGATATGATCATCCTCCCTGAGATGGTCGGGCTTACGATTTCCGTCCACAACGGCAAGGAGTTCACCCCTGTGGAGATCATGCCTGAGATGGTGGGCCATTACCTCGGGGAGCAGGCGATCACTTGCGGCAAGGTTCAGCACGGCGCGCCAGGCCTCAAGGCAACAAGGAGCTCCATGTTCATACCTCTCAAGTGAGCTCAATTCCATCGTTTTCTCTTTTTTTTCCCTCAGTCCTTTTACTTTTTGTGAAAAACTTTTTATAGCCCTCCAAGGTTGTAAAACTGCAATTCGACTCATCATAATAAATCGGATGTGTGGTCAATGCCTGAATACGGCTACTCGATGAAAGACATTAATCCTGACCGGATGGCGAAGGCGAGTGGTAGAGATCTCCACATCTCGCCTAGGGAGGCCAGGGAGATATGCGCAGCGATACGTAACATGCAACTGGATGACGCCATGAAGTACTTGGAGAGGGTTACCCAGAAGAAAGAGGGCGTGCCGTACAGAAGGTTCAATACCAATGTACCCCACCACGCGGAGATCTCGTCAAGGTGGGGAATCCCATCAGGCAGATACCCGATCAAGGCCTCCGCTGAGATACTCAACGTGCTGAAGAATGCGAAGGCTAACGCTGAGAACAAAGGTCTGGACGTGGAGAATCTAAAGGTAAAGCACGCCTGCGCGCAGGCTGGCATGCAGATGAAGAACTACGTGCAGAGGGCCTTTGGCAGGTCGACGCCGTTCTATCACCCCTTGACCCACGTTGAGATTGTTGTTGAGGAGGCAGGCAATTGAGCGTAATGCGTTTCTTCGTAAACAAGGCATTAAAGAACATGATTATTGACAATTACCTTAAGAGCGAACTCAAGAGGGCCGGGTACGCCGGGGTGGAGTTCCAAAAGACACCCCTCGGCAACAGGGTCGTGATATACGCAGAGCGACCGGGGATGGTCATCGGCAGGCAAGGTGTAACCATTCGCGAGCTTGCGCAGACTATCGAGTCGAAGTACCACCTCGAGAGCCCGCAGATAGCGGTCATACCCGTTCAGACCCCTGAGCTGAACGCTAGGATAATGGCAGGGAGGGTCGCCTCCGCTCTGGAGCGTGGGATACACTTCCGGAGGGCGGCATTCATTGCCCTCAGGCAGATCTCCGAAGCCGGGGCAAGGGGCGCCGAGATTATCATCAGGGGGAAGCTCTCTACCGAACGTTCGAGGTATGAGAAGTTCAGGACCGGCGCCACGCTGAAGGCGGGGCAGCCGAGAAAGTATGCCATGGACACAGCGGTCACACACGTTCAGCTCAAGCCAGGCATGTTCGGAATAAAGGTGAACATCTACCTCCCCGTTAACACCATCGACGACATCCACGTAGTCGAGCAGGCACCAAAGGCTGCGGAGTGATACTGATGGCAATTATCAGAGTCGATGAGATTAGAAAGCTGACGAAGGAGGATCGCGCGAAGCGGCTCTCAGAGCTCAAGGCCGAGCTATCCAAGCTTATGGCAACAAAAGCCATGGGCGGGTCGATCGAGAATCCTGGGAGGATCCGCCTCCTTAAGAAGACGATAGCTAGGTTCAACACGATCGCCCGCGAGGAAGAGCTTGGAATAGCGCCGAATGCCAAGGCAGAGAATGCAAAGTCAGAAGCCAAGCCTGCCAAGGCAGAGAAGGCAGAGCCCGCAGCAGAGCCCGCAGCAGAGCCCGCAGCAGAGCCGCCAAAGCCTAAGAAGGCGAGGAAGTCCAAGTCTGCGAAGGAGGCTCAAAAAGAATGAACTTCAACTTAAATGTCAACCCGCATAACCTGATCTACAGCGATTTGGTCGGTCTAAGGGTTCGCGTAGCCGCGAGCACCGATCCAACACAAGTAGGAGTTACTGGTATGGTAGTCGACGAGACCGCAAGGACTCTGGTCATCTCAGCCGGCGGCCGTGATAAGGTCATCCCGAAGGTATCGTCCAGCTTTGCTTTCAGCCTCCAACGGGAGGTGCTGGTTGACGGCAGCTCCATCGCCTTCAGCCCTGAGGAGAGGCTGAAGCGGCTACAGAGGAGGAGAATGTGAATGTCACAGGCAAAAGATACTAAGACAGCTTCATGTGGAGATATTAACTGCCCTATCCACGGGACCCTCTCGACGAGGGGCTCCATCCTGACGGGCAAAGTAGTAAGCGACAAGATGCACAAGAACGTGGTCATTCAGATAGATTTCCTTCACCATTACCCGAAGTTCCACAGGTATGCTAAGAAGAAATCCAAGATACACGCCCACAACCCGCCTTGCATAGCTGCAGCAAAGGGCGACACGGTTACCATACACGAATGCAGACCGCTTAGCAAGACCGTCTCATTCGTGGTTGTAGAGAAGAAAGGTGGGGTCTGAGGATGGCGAAGAGAGGAAAGGGTTTAGGCGGAGGCATAACTTACAGGCCAGGCATAAGCGCCGGGCTCCATCACGAGTCGCTACTCAAATGCGCCGACAACAGTGGAGCGAAGGTAGTGATGATCATAGGCGTCCCGCGTATAAAGACCAGAATCCGAAGGGTCGGGGCAGCCACGGTCGGCGACAAGGTCATCGTCTCCGTCAAGGAGGGCACGCCTGACACGAGGCACCAGATCTTCCACTGCGTGATCGTGCGACAGAGGAAACCCTACAGGAGGATGGACGGGACGTGGTTGCAGTTCGAGGACAACGCCGGAGTCATAGTTACTGAGGAGGGCGAGACGAAGGGAACCGAGATACGGGGCCCTGTGGCGAAGGAGGCTGCTGAGAGGTGGCCTAAGGTCGCCGGTCTCGCATCGATCGTGATTTGAGGGGGTAAATGGAATTGACCACTAACAAGCCAAAGGCTCAGAGGAAGTCCTACTCTAGGCACTCGACAAGGGTGGGCGCCATGCGTTCCCCGCTGTCCTCAGACCTGAGGTCGCAGTACTCGGTGCGCACGGTGCAGATCAGGAAGGGCGACTCTGTATCAGTAGTCAGGGGTGACTACAAGGGTCATGAGGGCAAGGTGACCGGCATCTTCTCATCGGAGATGAGGATCACGGTCGATGGCGTTAACATGCCAAAGATGGACGGAACCAACAAGCCAGTCCTGCTACCCCCTTCAAAGGTAATCATAACCAAGCTGGACCTCTCAGACA
>MAGU01000038.1 GCA_001717025.1 Candidatus Methanomethylicus oleisabuli
ATCCCATTCTCTGCCCTATCCTGCCCAATCCCATTCTCTGCCCTATCCTGCCCAATCCCATTTCATTACATCCCATCCCTTTCGATTCTATCCGATCCAGAGAACTCAACCGCGCCCCCTTCAATGCGCCGCCCCCTTCTTCTGTGACGCCGCCGCGGTCTTCAGGCCGCCCGCCGCCCCCTCAGCGACCCCTCCATTCGGCACCGGGTAGCTAACCTTTTCGAGTATGTTTCGGATAACGGACTCGTGAAGGTTCAGCGCCTTCGAGATGTCCTCAACGTTGGCGCTCCTGGTGTCCAGCAGGTAGTGGAGTATCCTCCTCTCGTCGTGCGTCTTCTCCTGCTTCATCATGACGCCGCTCGTCAGCTCCATCACCCTGTTGCGGATGTGCTGGAGCACCGCCTTCTCCCTCTCTACCTCCATGAGCTTCTCGTCGATGTCCCGTAGCAGCCTCCATATCGCCTCGATATTGCCGTCTTGGCCGGGCCCCTCCATCTCGGCAGCCCTCTTCAGAAGCAACTTCGCGTCCTCTGAGAGCTTGGGGGGCAAGGTGTCGAATGTGGCAAAGTGCTCCTGGTATAGGTGAGGCCCGAAACTGACCGACACGCATGCCGACTGGTTCAGGAAGTAGAGCCTGCGCATCGGTCCAATGGGGCTCTTCATTATCTTAGAGGAGACGATGCCATTCTTCTCCATGATGGAGAGGTGCGTCGTAACGAGCTGCTGCCCGGCACCTATCTCCTTTGCCAGCTCGAGCGCATAGCTCGGCTCCTGGCTCAAGCGCTTGATTATCGCCCTCCTGACCGGATTCCCTATGATCGTCAGCACGGTGTCAAGCCGATTCTGCTCAGTCATGGGCGCATGCTCCAGTCATAAAAAAATGGGGAGGAGTTTTTTCGCACTCTCACTTCAGCTCCACCTTGTGGGGCTTCTCCTCCGGCTTCGGCTCCTTCTTGGGCACCTTAACTTCAAGCAGGCCATCCTTCATGGAGCCCTCTGCCTTAGAGGGGACAACCTCTTCGGGGAAGGCAATCATCCTCTGCAGGGAGGAATATGCCCTCTCGCGGTGGAGGTAGTTCTTCTTCTCCTCCTTCTCTTCCTTGTATTCCGCCCTTATGGCCATGCCGTCCTTGTTTATCTGAACGTCGATCTGGTCCTTCTGGAACCCGGGGAGCTCGACCGTCACGGTGTACGAGTCTCCGTTGTCGACGAGGTCGGTTCTGGCCTGCAATATCGATGGCACCGCCGGCAGATCAAGGTCAATCGATAAGGGGAATAATGGTCTCATAAGGTCATCGAAAGACCTGCGGAACTCGTTGAATATGTCGTCGAACCCCCTCGCCAAACCTGTCTGGTCTGCCCGGGTTGCCAAAACGGAACCAGGCACAGCTGGATTTACAACCGCTCTCCGTTTCCCTCTGTCTTCCGCCATACTTACCACCTCTATACAACCTTAAGTTGTATTGTCAACATATACAACTACTTATTGTATATATAAATTTTTCGGTCCTTAGGTCCGCCTCCGTGTGGACAAAGTGCCTGCCGCCGCCCGCCCTCCTCTGCCCCATGTATTTCCTGAGCAGCTCCTCCGCCTCTTCATTATAGAAGGATGCCCACGCCAGCTTGGTCATCCCTTTAGTCGCCGGGGTCAGCATCCTCTTCTACAGGCTGATCTCGCCCATCCCCAGGCCGAGCAGCTCCTGCCTCCCCAGCCCCGACGATGCGAAGATCAGGAATATGGCCCTGTCCCTCATGCTGCTGATCGCATCGAAGAATGCCCCCCGCTCCTGCTTGCTGGTGATCGCCTTGGGCAATAACACAACTTTGGGGAACCTGAACCCCTCGACCAGCCATGAACCTGCTTGAAGTCCCTGAAGAATGCCCTCCGCGTCGACAGGTTGTTGCGGTAGGTGTTCTTGTCCCGAGCTTCATGAGGTATTCCTGGATCTCTTTCTGCGAGACCTCCCTCCCGTCATACTCCTCATAGAAGCGCTCGATCATAATCAGGAGGCTCGCTACAGCCCTGCCGGTGAGCCGCTTGTTCACCATCAAAAAGCGCCTGAAGCCATCAAAGACCTCGAGGTTGTACTGTATTGGAAACGCTGAGGAACATTCAGAACCCGCATCATAAACCGCTTCTTTTCGTGAACGTCTTCTTTCCAAGAAAAGGTTCGATGGAGCCCTAGGAGGGATTTGAACCCCCGACCAGCGGTTTACGAAACCGTCGCTCTGCCGGGCTGAGCTACTAGGGCTTACCACGTGAATTATCGGTATAGGGATAAATCCTTTTTCCTAGCCCCCGCCGGCGCAACCGCGACAGCAGCTTAATTGGCGGAGAAAGCATATTATATGCGTGGGAACATTGCAACGCCTCATACTTGGGAAGGATGCATGATGGGGAAGAAAGGGGCACTCAAGGCCGCCTCCCTCGGCGAGAGGGGCATCATCGATATGATCCGGTCCGAGCTGGACTCCCGCGGAGCAGCCCAGCCCGACCCTCCCCTGCCGCACCCCGACGACGCGTCCGCGATGCGCCTTCCAGACGGCCGTTTTCTGGTCATCAAGACCGACATGTTCGTCAGGCGGACCGACGCCCCCCGGGGCATGCGCCACCAGTCTATGGGCTGGAAGGCGATCACCATGAACGTCAGCGACCTGGCGGCCAAGGGCGCAATGCCTGCAGCGGCGATGGTAGCGATGGGAATCCCGAGGGGTTACGGAGCAGACGCCCTCCGCCTCTTCTTCCGCGGCCTCTCAGAGGCAGCGCGCCACTACGGCTTCCCCATCCTTGGCGGCGACGTCGGGGAGGCGAGGGACCTCTCTGCCTCGGTCTTCCTTGCCGGATACGCCAACAAGCTGGTGAGGCGGAGCGGCGCCCGCCCGGGGGACATCCTCGCCGTCACTGGAGAGTTCGGCAGCACGGGCGCGGCTTACAAGCTCCTCCTTGAGGGGAAGGCTGCCCCGCCGCATCTCAAAAGGGCCCTCCACAGGAGCGTCTTCAGCCCGCGGGCTCGCCTCGCTGAGGGGGTCGCCCTTGCCGACTCCGGGCTCGCCTCCTCCAGCATGGACTCGAGCGACGGGCTCGCCTTCACGCTCCACTCGCTGGCGAGATCGAGTAGCTGCGGCTTCGAGATCACTGCACTGCCGGTCTCCGCGCCCGCCCTCGAATTTGCAAGGATCCACGGCATAAGCGCCGAGGGGCTCGCGCTGCACGGCGGTGAGGAGTACGAGCTCGCCGTAACGATCCCTCCTGACCGGTGGGGCTCGGCTGTTGAGGCGGTCGCGGGCGCCGGAGGCAGGCTCATCCGGATCGGCGTGGCTACCGAGGGCAGCGGCGTCCGCATGGTGTCGGGCGGGGTCCGGGAGATACCTGAAGACGGATGGGAGCACCTCAGACAGGAGGGTCACGCCTCGTGCGCGCGCTGATCATCGACGGATACACCGACGAGCCGGCAGGTCTCGGGGTTCCGCCATACATCGACGTCTACCCGCGATACGTCGCCGGGGCGATCTGGTCCGCCGAGCCGACCGCCGAGGTGCTCTACATGACGATCGACGACGCCAGGAGGCAGGGCGAGCGGCTCAGGTCCCTGGCAGAGGGGTGCGACCTCTCGGTCCTGATAGCCGGGGTGACCGTCCCTGGCAAGTACCTCAGCGGTGCCCCCGCCACGATCAAGGACATATTGGCGCTGCCCCGGCTTCTGCCGTCCAAGCGGACAGCGGTATGCGGACCCGCCGTCAGGTTCGGGTTCGGCGGCGGTGCAGGAGGTGGCGGTCGCCGCGGTCATAGCTATGGGCACGGTGGCGGTCGACGCCACAGTTATGGCAGCAAGAGCAGTCGCAGCATCCGCAGCAGCCGCGGCTCGGATGCCCCTGACCTCGAGTCTCTTTACACCTTCGTGATAAGGGGCGACCCGGAGACCGTCATCTACAACCTGATTAAGGACTGCTTCATCGACTTGAGCTACCTGGATGCCGTAAGGGCGAGCGAGGACGAGGTCAACGCCTTCGCCGAGCGCGGCGCCAGGATCGTGCAGCAGCACCCGCTATACCCCGGCGGGCTGATCTGCGAGATCGAGACATACAGGGGCTGCCCGCGCTCCCTTGTCGGGGGGTGCTCCTTCTGCACCGAGGCGCTGAACGGGCCCCCTGACTACCGCTCCGTCGAAGGGATAGCCGCCGAGGTCGCAGCCCTCGCCTCGGTCGGCATAAGGAACTTCAGGTTGGGGAGGCAGCCCGATCTGCTCACCTACGCCTCGAGGGACGAGGGCCTCTCCAACCCCGCCCCGAACCCGGACGCCGTGCTCCGCCTCTTCAGGTCCGTGAGGGCGTCAGCGCCTGGGCTGAGCGTGCTCCACATCGACAACGTGAACCCTGCGACCGTCAGCTCTTACCCCGACCTCTCAGCCGAGGCTCTGAGGCACATCGTCGAGCACCACACCCCGGGGGACGTGGCTGCGCTCGGCATCGAGTCCTTCGACGAGGAGGTGGTCAGGCGCAACAACCTCAAGGTCTACCCGGACGAGGCGGTCGCCGCGATAAGGATCATAAACAGCGTCGGCTCCGCGAGGGGCGAGAACGGCCTCCCGCACCTGCTCCCCGGGGTCAACCTGGTCTACGGCTTGATGGGGGAGACAGCCGAGACCTTCGAGGCGAACCTCTCCTACATGAAGGACATCCTCAACATGGGGCTGATGGTAAGGAGGATAAACATGCGCCAGGTTATGGTGATGCCATCTACGCGCATGGAGGCTGCCGGCGACTTCCTCGCTAGGAAGCACCACTCGCTCTTCGTCCGGCACAAGGAGCGGATGCGCAGTGAGGTTGACCTGCCCATGCTGGAGCGCGTCGTCCCGCGGTACACCGTGCTGAGGGGCGTGAGGGCCGAGCTGGTCCAGGGAAACAC
Source organism: Candidatus Methanomethylicus oleisabuli (assembly GCA_001717025.1). GTDB lineage: Archaea > Thermoproteota > Methanomethylicia > Methanomethylicales > Methanomethylicaceae > Methanomethylicus > Methanomethylicus oleisabuli. Next base: position 4,907 of record MAGU01000038.1, read on the forward strand.
GACGTGGGCGCGCCAGATCGGCTCTTACCCGGTGCTGGTCTGCATCCCGGGCAGGCTGCAGGCGGGCTCGCAGCACGACGTTCTTGTCCTTGGGCACGGCCCCCGCTCCGTCAGCGCCATACCGACCCCCATAACGATAAACCGGATCGGTCTGAGGGAGCTGGCATCCCTGCCCGGCTTCGGGAGGAGGCGCGCCGCCCAGGTCATACGCGCCCGCCCATTCGCAAGCGCCGAGGGGCTGCGCTCGGCAATGGATGACCCCAGCATACTGGAGCCGCTCCTGCCGCACATAAGCCTCTCCTGACCCGTGCCGCCTGCGGAGCCCTTTTAATCGCCTTGGCGCCGCCTTCAACTATGGCGATAAAAACGATCCTCGTACCAGTCGACGGCTCGCCTTACGTGAGGATCGCCATGGACCACGCCTGCCCGGCATCCAAACTCTTCAACGCCAGCATCACCCTGCTGCACGTGGCGATCATGCCCGTCGCAGGAGACATCGGCTATGGTAGATCAGGTTGGGGTCGGTGTGCATTATCCATAAATATCCACCCCGCGCTCTAATCACTATGGAAATCATCCAAGCCGCGATCCTGGCGCTGGTGCAGGGCATAACCGAGTGGCTGCCTGTATCGAGCTCTGCCCACCTCCTGATCGCGCAGAGCCTGCTTGGCGCCGAGGTGCCGGTCTCCTTCGACGTTGTACTGCACATCGGTACCCTCGCTGCGGTCGCCGCGGTCTTCTGGAGGGACATCCTGGGCATAGCCTCCGCCGTCGTCAGGCTCAGGCGTGCGGATCCGCTCTTCAAGGTCGGCATGATGATCATACTCGGCAGCATTCCGACCGCTGCTATCGGATACCTCGTGAGCACGGCTGAGGCGAGCCTCCTCTCGCTGACATCCGTCGGCTGCGCCCTCGTGCTGACCTCCATCATCCTCTTCGCCTCTCGCGCCGGGCGCGGGACAGGCACCGTCGGAGCGAAGCACGCCCTGCTGGTCGGCGCGGTGCAGGGCATCGCCGTGATCCCCGGAATCTCAAGGAGCGGATCGACGATATCTGCTGCTCTCCTGGCAGGGGTCGGCAGGGATGAGGCGTTCCGGTACTCGATGCTCCTGTCGATACCGGCGATACTCGGCGCCACCATGCTCAAGGCGGGCGAGATAGCGCAGTCCGGGCTCGGCGCGGAGATGCTCCTCGGCATGGTCATAGCTGCGGTCGTGGGATATGCCTCAATAAGGGCGCTCAGGAGGACGATGACCTCCGGGAGGTTCCACCTCTTCGGCGCATACTGCCTGGTCGCCGGCTTGGCGGTTGTGGCATACTCGCTCATATGGGCAGGCGCCTGACCTTTGTGCGGCACTGCAGAGCCGTGACTCTGGCTAGCCCAAGATCCACTGTGCAGAAGTCCGCGAACCAGCCAGCTCTTGTACGGTATTAAATGTCAATTTTGTTTGGGCATCCTCTTTTTTGATGAAACTTTTTTCATTAGGGATGTAAGAAGGCGCTTGAAAAGTTTCAATGGCGGGCCTGAAGGGATTTGAACCCTTGGCCAATGGGTTAAGAGCCCACCGCTCTACCGTACTGAGCTACAGGCCCACCTCCATTTCCGTTAAAGAAACAGTAATTTAAGAGTTGCGCTATTACCTTATCATCAATGGTGGTATCGATGGGAACCCTGACGTTCATTGGCATGGGCCTGTACGACGAGAAGGGCATCAGCCTCCGGGGGCTCGAGGCGGCTCGGTCCGCGCACACTGTCATGCTGGAGGGCTACACCAACCTCATGCCCGGGCTCCGGCTCGATGCGCTGGAGGCGCTGCTCGGGAAGATGCCGCTCCTCCTCAGCAGGGGGGCGGTAGAGGACGGCGGGGAGATCCTCCGGGCGGCAGAGGAGCGGGACGTCGCCTTCCTGGTCGCCGGGGACCCCTTCATAGCCACGACCCATGTCGACCTCCGGCTCCGCGCCGCAAGGCGGGGCATCCGCGTCGAGGTCGTCAACGCCCCCTCGATAATATCCGTAGCGCCGGGCGCCGCGGGGCTCCAGAACTACAAGTTCGGCAAGTCCGCCACCATCACCTTCCCCCCGCCGCAGTCTGACGTCCCCTACGACACGCTCAAGATGAACCGCGCAGCCGGCCTCCACACCCTCTTCTTCCTGGACCTCCGCGCCGAGGAGGGGCAGTTCATGACCGCCAACGAGGGCCTGCGCCTGCTCCTGGACGCCGAGCGCCGCAGGGGGGAGGGCGCCTTCGCCCCTGGCACGCTCTCCGTCGCCATCGCCCGAGCCGGCGGCCCTGAGCAGCTCGTGAGGGCTGGCACCGCAGAGGCGCTCTCCGGCGAGTCCTTCGGCAAGCCCCCCCACTCTCTAATCATCCCGGGGAGGCTGCACTTCATGGAGTCCGACGCCCTCGTCGCATTCGCCGGCGCAGACAGGGCGCTCGTCAGGGGGTGCGAGTGATGCCGGGGCGGGATTACGAGGGCGAGGCGCGCGAGAAGCTGCGCAGGTACATCTCCGCGACCGACCGGGTCTTCGCGACGATGATCAGGTCCCCGCCGGGGGACGCCGCCCTCAAGAAGAGGATGGACGAGAACATCTCCCTCTCAAAGATATATCTGAGCGACAGCAAGTACTACCTCGAAAAAGGCGACCTCGTGACCGCCCTCGTCTGCATCGCCTACTGCGAGGGGCTGATCGACGCCTGCAAGAATCTAGGGTGGCTCAGCTATGAGTGGACATTCACCGGGTGACGCGAGCCGAAACGGCGGGGGCGCCCGCGCTGCTGCAGGCAAGTCTGCAGGCAACGCCGCCGGTCCCGCCGGCACCATTAACGCCGTTGCTGCATCCGCCCCTGGCACCAAGCCCTCCCCCAAAACCGTGATACTCGCCGCCGGCTGCTTCGACCTTCTGCACTACGGCCACCTCCGCTACCTCGAGGAGGCGAAGAAGCTTGGCGGGGAGGGCGCCGAGCTCATAGTGGTCGTTGCCAGGGACTCCACGATAGTCAAGCGCAAGGGGCGCCCGCCCGTCATGAAGGAGGAGGACAGGCGCGCCCTGGTCGAGGGGCTGAAGCCGGTGGACCGCGCGATCCTCGGGGGGACCGAGCTGGACACCGCCAAGGTGATACGCGAGGTCAAGCCAAGCATAATCGCGCTCGGCTACGACCAGGTAGACCTTGCGGAGACGATCCGGAGGACCGATCCCTCAGCCAGGGTCGTCCACATCGGCAAGTACGGCGACATCAGCTCGTCGAAGATAAAATCCATCGTCAACTCGTCTTCGGCGAAACCCGTCACTCGACGAGAGCCTTGAGCCGGACGAAGTCGCCGTCCTTGATCCCGTACTTCTTGCGTAGCTGGTCCTTCGCGATCACCTCGATGACGTCCTGCCCGTAGTGCGTCCGGTGTATCATCAGTATCGCGCCCTCCTCGGCGTCGTTTATCGTCACCTTGAAGCACTTCACGTCGCCGTAGGTCCGCTCGCCGTTCACGAACCCCTTTATCGTTATCCCCGGCAGCGCCTCGAGCTCCTTCCGCGCCTTGATGTCGTCTATCGACTTGAGCTTGATGTTGAGGGTCCCCGGGAACGGCGTGAAGCCTAGCTTCTCGCTGAACTGCTCCTTGTAGCCTCCCTTCGTGACGTAGTAGGCGCCCTCGCCGAAGCCCGAGAAGACGCTCCCGTTTATGAATATCGCCCTCCTGCCTCCCTCGAAGCAGGCCCCGAGCGCCGCGTAGACCTCCCTGAGCGCCTCCATCCCCCTGTCCGTTATCGTTATGTTCTGCCCCTTCGGCGTCAGCTCCCGCGTGATGTATCCCCCGGCGGCGAGCTGGCTCAGCCTCCTGGATGCCGTCTGCTGCGACTCGCCGCATAGCTTCCCGAAGTCGTCCGTGCCGAGCAGGACCTGCCTAGAGTGCCCTCCCATCTTGAATATCTCGAAGAGCGCAAACCAAAGCTTGCCATCCATTTCCACGCCAGTCCACTCCGTTGCCTTCCTTACTCCTTTTTTCCTTCCTTCCTTCCATACTCCCTTGCTTACTCCTTCACGACCTCCGAGTAGACCCCAACGAACGCCGGCCCCCGGACGTCTATCTTGCCGTGCCTGCTCGAGACGTACCTCACGCCGACGTCCGAGACCCTGATGTTGATGTCGCTCGGGAGCTTCGCCATCCTCGTCCTGACCTCCATCCTCCCGTCCCGCTCGACCCTGGCGGCAGCCATCTTCGCCACCGCGTCAAGGTACCTCACCCCTGTCCTTATGCCCTTGGACCTGGCGTTCCTGATCAGCTCCACGCCCTCCATCCCCTCCTCCGGGATGCCCAGTATGTTGCCGTCGTAGACCACCAGCTCGTTGAACGCCGCCGGCCCGACCAGCTTCACGTTCGGGTCCGGCTCGAAGACCTTTACCCTGACCGCCCTGCCCCCGACCCGCCCCTCGAAGGCGACGAACTCGCAGGGGCTGCCCGCGCCCCTCATCTCCTCGACCTTCCTGACGATCGCCCTCTCCACCTCCCTCCCCTCGGCGGTCCCCGGCTCCTCTATGAACGATATCTGCCTTGCCAGCGCCGCGTCCGAGAGGATCCACTCTCCGTAGAACTGCGGGTAAGCCATCTCTCTGATGTCCGAGTAGCCGTTGAGCAGCATGGCGATCCGCTCGACCCCCATCCCGATGTTGAGGACCGGGTGCTCTATCCCGTACCTCGCAAGCGCGACCGGGCTGTAGAGCCCGAAGTCCATCAGCTCGACCCACCCCGCCTTCTCCGACCTAGCAAAGACCTCGTGCTCCGTCCCAGGCGCGTAGTACTTCGCCGTCACCCTCTTCCGCTCCGTCCTGACCTCCTGGAAGCCGAGCCTCCTGAGCACCAGCTCTGCCACTGCACTGCCGTCGTCCACCGAGACCTCGTCGTCCATTATGACCGACGATGCCGCGTTGTGGAACCTCAGGTGGGAGGCGTCCTCCTGCTGCTCCCTCCTAGCCCTCAGCCCGACGCAGAAGAGCTTCACCGGCATCTCCAGCTTGTGCTGTACCGCCAGGCACGTCTGGAACCATGCGCTGGTTATGTGCGACCGCAGGAGCATCTTCGTCGGTTGCGCCTCGACCCTCCTCAGCTCCGGGAAGACCTCGTTCATTACCTTCAGCGCGAGCGTGTCCGGTACCCCCATCCCTTCCGTCAGCCTCTCCACCAGGTCGTCCCCGTCAACCTTCCCCTTCTTGTAGTCGTGGAAGACCCCCCTCACCCTGGCGAGCGCCTCCTCGTCCGTCGGCGCGCCCAGCCTCCTCATCTCCTCGACCTTCTCAGCGCCGATTCCGATGTCCGGCCTTGGGCGCGTCGCCAGGTAGTAGCACCTGTCCAGTATCGCCGGCGCCTCGTTCCCGTACTGCTTGTAAAGGTCTGCCTCATCGACCGTCATGGGGTTCACGACCTCGTCGAAGCCGAGCTCGAGGTAAGCCTCCCTCAGCCTGTTAGCCGTCTCGGAGAGGACGTGCGCCGCCCCCCTCCTGCCCTGGTTGGGCTGGAACGCCCCCCTCCCTCCAACAAGCCTCCCGGTCTCCGCCCACGCTGCCTCGAAGTCCCTGTCCGCCTTCTCCAGCACCTCCTTTATGTTGAACCTCATCTGCGATGCGCCTCCAACCATTCAATCGTGCACTGCCCTCTCCCGCATAGCCCTCTCCATGCTCTCCCTTATCCGCTGCCCCTGGAGCGCCAGCGTAACGTCGCCCCGTGTCTCCTCGACGAGCCTCCTGTTGACGTCGACCTTCCTCTTAAGGTTCGGCACGACCGCCCTCGGGAAGTCGAGGCTCTTGAGCGCCGTGTAGGCCTCCTCCATCACGCCGAGCGCCCTCTCCGCCTCCGCGAAGTCGTCCCTCCTGAGCGAGTCGAGCGCGTGCCTCCGCATCTCCCCGACGGCGTCGGCTAGCCCGGTTATGTAAGCCTCTACCGGCACCCTCAGCCGCTGCGGCGACGGAGCCTCCTCCCCCCTGATGATCGCGGCGAGGATGTTTGCCTCCGCGTACTCCTGGAACGCCTGCGGCAGGGGGCCGACGTAGTAGAACTCCTGGCGCCCGGCGCAGACCTCGAGCGCCCCATCGAGCGCCCTGCGCGCCTCCGCCAGGCTCCCCTCCGCCGCCTGCCGGTCCCCCTTGTGGATGGACAGGACGGCGCTGCCGGACCTCCTGATTATCTCCCTAGAGAACGCGATTACCCTCTCCCTGTCCCCGTCCTTCGCCTTCAGGACGGCGTCTATCTCTGACAGCTGCCTCTCGAAGCCCATATCCGGCACCACTCAAAAGTGAGTTCACCTCACCTTTTTAGGCTTACCTATCCGGCTGAGCAGGGCGACCCTGCTTATGGGCACCTCGCCCGCCAACTCGTAGCCGGTCATCCCCGCCAGCTCCCCAGCGAACTCGACGACCTCGCGGTGGCTCGGCATGCTCTCGAACCCGAGCCTCGTCGTGGAGAAGCCGACGTGCATGTAAGCCTTCACCTCGACGTAGGTCGGCTGGCTCGACGATATGATCCTGGCGTATCCGGCTGGGTCGCAGAGGTTGAGCCCCCTGACCGCCGTGATCCGGACCGCGGTGGGGCACGAGAAGCTCCTGAGCATGCCGAGGGACTCCATGAGCCGCCCCCAGCTCCCCTCCGAGGTTGGCCTGCAGACCTCGTTGTATACCTCCTCGGACGGCGCGCTGAGGGAGATGTAGAGCTGGGTGGGCTCCCTGATCCTGCCGAGCGCCGAGGGGTTCGTGCCGTTGGTGACCAGGAACGTCGTCATCCCCCTCTTTGAGAACTCGCCTATCAGCCCGTCAAGCCTGGAGTACATCGTCGGCTCGCCGCTCAGGCTTATCGCGGCGTTCCTCGGCTCCATAGCCTCCGCGAACCTCGCCATGTCGACCTTCGGGTGGCCCTTGAAGCCGTTGAGCAGCCTCCTCTGCGCCGCCACCGACTGCTCCGCTATATAAGCCGGGTCGTCCTCCGCCCCCATTGCGCCCCACGCGCCGGCTGAGCCGTTCTCGCCCGGCAGGAGCCTCCAGCAGTACCTGCACGCGTTGGTGCACCATGCCGCTGCTGGGGACATCTGCAGGCAGCGGTGGCTGCTGATGCCGTAGAACTTCGCCTTGTAGCACATCTCCCCGCCGGTGAGCGCCTCCTTCGCCCAGTGGCAGACCTTCACCGCCGAGTGGCCTCCGACCGCCCTGTATCCCTGCGCCCTCAGCGCCCCAAGGGGCGTCAACAATGGATCCGCCCTCCCGGCGGGTCACGCCTTCGCGGGCAGGGATTCTTCCTTGAGACCGTTCTTGCATATCATTACGACGTCGATGCCGTCGCCTGAGGCGATGTCCCTCGAGATCGCCGCCCTTATGGAGCGCACAGCGAGGTCCCTTCCCTCCTTCGCGGTCATCTCCTGATTGTAGGCGCCCTCGATTACGCTTATCGCCAGCGAGCCGCCGGTCCCTATCGCCGCATACTTGTCCTCGATCATCGAGCCAAGCGGGTCCAGTATGTACATCCTCGGCGCGTCAGGGTCCACCCCTCCGACGATCGTCTCTGCGAATATCGGGAAGTACTTCTGGGAGTACAGCATGTTCGCCAGTATCTTGGCTGTGGACTTGACGCTCATGGGCGAGTGCGTGTCGAGCTCGTAGAGCCTTGTCTCGGCGCTGAGCCTCCTCATGACCGCCTGCGCGTCCGAGATCAGCCCCGCGAATGCTACACCAACCCTTTCATTGATGGCGAAGACCTTCTTCCCCGCCTTGGTCATTATAGAAAATCCGTACGCGACGCGCTTCTCTGATGCGAGCACGACGCCGTCCTTGCACACTATCCCGACGGTCGTCGCGCCTGCCGATGGATAACCGAACTGCTCTCCGGACAACTCTGAAAACCTCTCAACATTCAAAGGTTGAGAGGCGGATATAATAAATCTTATCATGTGGATGCCGGCAAATCGATGATGCAGTCGGGATCAAGGCGCCTCCTTGCTTCGGGCTTGCCCGCCTCCTGAACGAGCAGTCGGCGCCGGCGCCGCCCTCATGGTAATGCCTGCAAACCCGATCCCGGCGCGCGCCGCTCCGTTAATCCGCAGGGGGATCGTGGTGGAGATGGAAGGGAGATGGAGCTACGGAGCGAGGGAGAGGGCGACAAAAAACAACCGCATCCGTTAAAAGCAGGTCTAGATTGGAGGCAAAAACAGGAATCCGCATTGCCTCCTCAATCTCGATTCGCCAGCATCTCGGAGAGAGCAAGGATGAGTAGTGGAAGGATCGCGACGAACCTCGGCTTCACGGGGCTCCCCCGCCAGATCTACCTCCTCATCGGAATAACATTCGCGCTCTCCTTAGGCAGGAACATCGCATTCCCTTACCTTGCGATCTACCTCACAAGCGGCGCGTCGAACGGGGGCCTCGGGATAGACCCATCGATAGTAGGATTCATGCTGATGGTCGGCGGGCTGACCTCAATAGCGATGCTGCTCGTAACCGGGAGCCTCTGCGACAGGGTCGGCAGAAGGAAGACGACGCTAATCTATGCCATCCCGCTGATCTTCCTCACCCTCGCCCTCGTACGTTACCTCGCCATGGGAGTTCATGCTGGTGTACGGGCTTATGGGCGTCGTCGGGGCGTTCTACGACCCGGCCTATAATGCGATGGTAGCAGATCTCGTCCAGCCGAGCAGGCGTGAGGAGGTCTACGGCCTCTGCTACATGACCAATAACATCGGCACGGTCGTGGGCCCACTCATCGGAGGCTTCATGCTCGCAACGACCACTTACTCCGCGCTCTTCAGAGTGATGGCCGCCTTCGTTGTAGCGGTGTCACTGGCCATATTCTTCGGTATAAAGGAGACCAACCCCTCGGGGGCGGGCCGCGCCCAGACCGGCATCGGGCCGGCAGGGGTCAACCCCTTCAGGGGGGACCGCCTCTTCCTCATCTACTGCCCCCTTGCCGCGATGACCAACATCGTATACTCCCAATTCTATGGGTTGCTGTCCGTCTACACGGAGTATGTCGGCATGCCCGCCTACGAGTTCGGGATACTCTACTCCATAAACGGCGCGATGGTCGTACTGCTGCAGATACCGATAAGGAAGGCGACCATGCACATAGGTAGCAAAGTCCTTCATGCTAGCGCAGACTCTGTTCGCGGTGGGATTCTCCACCTTCTTCTTCTCCCGAAACCTATCGCAGTTGGTTGTGGGGGACATCATCCTCACCCTCGGGGAGATAACGATAGTGCCCGCGGCAAGCGGCTTCATAGCGAACCTGGCGCCTGCAAGCCAGAGGGGCAGGTACATGGCGTTCGCGAGCCTCTCCGCAGGGGTGGGCGGCTCTGTTGGGAACTACTTCGGCTTCAAGATCTACAGCCTCATGACATCAAAGGAGTATGTCTGGGCGGCGCTGGGCGCTGTGGTTTTCCTCACCCTCCCCGGCTATGCATACATGCACATGATGAAAAAGAGGCGGCTCGCGGATGGGGCGCGTCCTTCAGGAGGCGGTAGCTCAACTTAAGTCAAAATAACTAAACTTGAATAACGCAAGCAAATGACTTAGTTATCCCGATTCGGCACAACCCGCATTGCCTTAATTTAATTTAATTTAAGTTAACCTCGGTCAGGCAGGCAGGCAAGCGAGCAACCCGAATAGCTTCTATCAGATCAGCTTAAACTATCTAAGCGCAACTCAACTTAACGCAATCCGCCTCAACATGGATTGACTAGACTCTGGTCGGCTCGGCTCCGCAGCTCATCTTAAATCTGCCCTTCCGTCCGGCAGGGTCTCGGGGTACTTGAGTGGGTCGATCTTCTTGTCGATCCTTCTTCGGAGCTCCCTGACCTTCTTCCGGAAGACCGCCACTAAAACCACTGCTGCCACCACTGCAACCGCGACCGCTATCCTGATCGAGACGTCGAGCCAGTAGATGCCTATTGCGTCCTGCGCCTGCTTGTATGCGCCCTGGAAGTCCCCTGTCGCATACGTGTCGAACGCCTCCTCGACCGCCGCCCTCTCGCCGAAGACGTCGAGGACGTAGAACCGCGAGGTGACCCTATCCTTCGCGTCCAGCAGGAACTGCGCCGTCTCGAGAGCAAGCTGCCCATTGGCATAGTCCGTCACTTCGATTGTGAACCCCAGGCCGTTGGCGCTCAGCAGCCTCAGCACGACGACCGATACGTCGTTCTCCTCATCCAGGAAGACCGCCGTCTTGCCGGCCCTCAAGTCGAAGACCGCGTCGTCCAGCGTGCCAGTCGAGGGCGTCGAGTCGATGACCCTCAGCGGGCCGTAGCCGGGCTCGATGCTCTCGTTGACGTGGGTGATGAGGACTCCGAAGTCCGGCATCTTCTCGTCGTAGCGTACGGGTAGCCTGCACTCAACAAGGTAGTACGTCCCGTCGTTCAGCTGTATCCTTATCGCGCCGTAGCGGCTGCCGCTGAGCTTCCCGAGCTCGTTCACGTTGCATGCCGCGGTCTCGCTGGGCATCACCGTCCTGACGCTTCTATCCGGCATCCACCCGAGCCTTATTAGGTTCCAGGACGTAAGTGCCGACTCCTCATACCTGTAGTCGTTAGACATTATGTCCCAAGGGCCCGCGTAGAAAGAAAAGTAGCTCCCGCTCGAGTAGCTGGCGTAGTCGTACAGGTCAGGCAGCCCGAGCGCGTGGCAATATTCGTGCGCAATCAGCACCCACCGGTCATACTCCGCATCGATCATGATGCACTCCAGCGTCGCGCCGTCGCCGGTCTCGATCCCGAGCCCGTCCAGGGTGTAAGAGCTGCCCCCGAACTGCGCCGAGGAGCCTGCGTGCAGTATTACAACGCTGTCGTATGCCGAGAAGTCGACGTCCCCGTCTGCCATGGCAAACGCCTCCTCGGCGAATGCCCTAAGGGCATTGTACCCGTCGCCGCCCGAGAGGTAATCTCCGATGCTGCGGTTTGCCATATACCACCTCTGGCTCACATTCACCGTGAGGTAAATCTCGCCATAGGAGACCGTGTAGAAGTAAGACGCGACCCTTGAGAACTCATTCCTTATGCTCGAGATCATGAGGTTGTGCGCAAGGTCCGGGAACTCGACGAGGAGCACCAGCACCTTCTGCTCGCCCTGCCTCCCGTCCAGCCTAGGGTAGAGGCTGCCCTGTGCAACGTCTTGGGCTTGGGCTGAGGGGGCGGATGTGGCTGAGGCGCCAGCCGCAACTCCCTGTAGCGCCGCCGTCGAGAGTGCCAGCGCCAGAATTACGCCGATAGCGATCTTGTGAAAAGCCATCCGTCTCTGCCTGCACTGGATTAGACTGTCTGAACAACAGTATAATGTTTATGTCGTGCCCTCACCTTCGGGGCGCCGCGTTCAGCGTGTCGCCGCGTGGCATAGTGCTGCCAGGCGGGTCACCCGCTGCTTGCCGGCGCCGGCTGGCCGCGCCTTAGGGCGCTGGGGCGCGCTACTGCGAAGGCTCAGCTCAATCGGTCACCGGATGGGGCGGCTGGGAAATGCTCAAGTGCACGATCCCACACATCTGTCATGCTGGTCTGCTGGCTATGCCGACGATAAGGGCCGTCCTTAACAGGCTAAAATGGTCGACCGAGGGCGGGCTATCCGACTGTGAGGTCTTCATACTCCACCGTGGGGCGCCGGGCAACCTCAGGTCAATTCAGGGGCGCTACATAAAGGACGTCGCCCCGCGCGCCCTCATCTGCGAGGAGGACGGCGAAGAAACCCTTATCCCTTACCACCGTGTCAGGTTGATAAAGAAGGGCGCGAAGACGGTCTGGGCGAAGGCCGGCACGCCATCTGCTCGGCGAGGTTAGGGGCGAAGGAGAAGACGAAGAAGACGAGGGAGAGATGAAAGGGAAAGGAAAGGGAGCCTAAGCGAGAGAGGGAGAGAAAAGCGCCTGAGGATGTTAGCAGGCGGCCGGGGCGCAGAAGACCGATGCTGCGGGTCCGCGGCGCAGGCGAGCTATATGCTATATGGGTGATTCATAGATGAGGCAGCCATTCGAGACGATGCCGACGGTCCTGACCTCTGAGGAGATCATAGGCAAGGCGTACAGGGAGAACGCCAAGTCGGAGCTGGAGATGTCCGACCGCGTCCCTGCCATAGTGAAGGCGAAGAGGCGCGAGGCCGCGCGGATCAAGATAATCGAGGAGACTACGGCGGGGTATATCGAGGGGCTCGTCAAGTCCGTCCCGACGATCGAGAAGCTCCACCCGTTCTACAGCGACCTGCTGGAGATCCTCGTAGGCACAGAAAAAACCAAGGCGGCGCTGGGCAGGCTGAGCCGCACGGCGCGGATAATCCGCGAAGCCGGAAAGTCGGCGAACGGGAGGCTCAGGTCTGTGAGGGGCTCGGCTGCAGCGGGGCTGATACGCCGCTCCTACTTCGGGAGGGTCGCGTCGCTCGTTAGGGCTGCAGACGCCGACCTGCGCCTAGTCGCGGAGCTGCGGGAGAAGATGAAGGACCTGCCGACCGCAGACCCCTCGATGCCGACCGTCGTCCTCGCCGGGTACCCCGGCGTCGGCAAGTCCACGATAGTTCGCGCCCTGTCCTCCGCAAAGCCGGAGACGCGCACATACCCCTTCACAACGAAGGAGATCATCATAGGGCACGTGAGGAGGGGGTACATGACCTTCCAGATCGTAGACACACCCGGGATACTCGACAAGCCGCTCTCCAAGCGCAGCAAGGTGGAGCTTCTCTCGATCAGCGCCTTCGGGAGGCTCTCGAACGTAATTGCCTTCATAGTCGACGTCTCGGAGGGCAACGAATTCTCGCTCGAGAGCCAGAGGGGGCTCTACGACGACGTCGCGGGTGCGCTCAAGGATACTCCTATGAAAGTCTTCTTCAACAAGGTCGACCTTGCCACAAAGGAGCAGCTTGCCAAGGCGGAGTCCATATTCGGGCAGTGCGACCGACTCTCGGCGCTGAAGGGCGACGGGCTGAACGCGCTAGCCTGGAAGCTTGAGTCCGCCCTCAAGGAGGCATTCTCCGCATCCTGACCCGGCCCCGCCCGCACGTTCCTTCCGCGGAGCCGTCACGTCCGAGTCCGCCCTCAATGATGCGACCTCCCATCCGGCGCCGCCGCGCCCTATCCCAGCAGCGCTGAGCCGTCGACCTTCACCAATGCGCTGCCAGTAGCTGCCTTCAGCACGTGCCACTCCGTGCCTAGGAACTCCTTCGTCAGCCACATCATCGTCTCGGCGTGCCCCGTCAGGCTAGCTACCCCAACCTCTGACTGCCCCCTTGCAGCGGCCAGGTATACTGTGAGCATGTCCGCCATGTGGCTATCCGCCGCCATCCCGCTGCCGAGCTCCGCAACAAGCCCCCGCGCCGCCTCGGCCCCCACGGCCTCCGCCCTCTTCTCCCTGGCGCCCAAGGCGTCGGCCCCGATCCTGAGCCTCCCCCCGGTCTCAGCCCACAGCACGACGCCGCTCCCTGGGCTGCCTCCGGTGTTCTGCGCCTCCTCGGAGACCCTCACGTCCCCGAACCCCGCCTCCCTGAGCGCCCGCTCAGCCGAATCGGCCTGGCGGCGGGCGACGTGAGCCGGCAGGTTCGTGCAGTACGAGACCCCCCTTATCGCCCCGACTGCCCCTCGCTCCCTCTCAACCATGCCGCGGAGCCCCCTGGAGGGCTCGACGCGGAGGACTGCCTCGCCTCCACCCTTGGGGTAGTGCCCTCTCCTGACAAGCTCAAGTGAAACCCCGCAGACGCCAACCGCGCGCAGCCCCGGGATGAAGACCTGCCTCACGTAGTCTATGGGCGGGCTCCACGGCACGTCTGTCCCGCCCAGCATCCTCACCTCAGAGGGGCGATCGGCGGAGAGCAATATCGGCAGGAGCGTCTGGACGACGAGCGTCACGCTGCCCGCGGTCTTGATGTCTATCGTGTAGCTCCCGCCCGCAGCCCTCCCTGGGGTGAACCCTATCTCTGTGCTGCCGACCCAGGCGTTGGAGAGCCTGCCCGCGGATACCTCCGCTGCCGCCTGGATGCTTGCGAGATGCTGCGGCTGCAGCCCAGGCTTGGGTCTGCCTGCCCTTATGTTGAATATCCTGAGGTCCCTGCCAGTGAGGCAGGCGAGCGCGACCGCGCCCCTGAGCACCTGCCCCCCGCCCTCGCCGTACGAGCCGTCTACCTCTATGCGCCCCTCGCCCAAGACCAATTTGCATCGCTTTTTATTAGCCGTGCCCCCTATTATCGGTTAGCGGTGGCTGCATTGTCCGGTGCTATACTCCTCTCGACGGCTCGAGTGCACTGCCTGTGGGTTACTGCGGCGTTCGGCGGCTCCGGGATGCTCTACGCATGCTCGATCCCATCAGAGGCGAAGGAGCCGTCCAGGGGGATCGTGATCGAGGGCCTTGCCCGCCGCCGCCTCGCCTTCATCGAGCTGGACCCTGGCGACCGCCGGGCTGAGGTGATGGCAGAGGCTGTCTATATGGCCGGGCTGGAGAGCGGATGCGAGCCCCGTCTCTCATTCGATGGAATGACGCCGTTCCAGCGGCGGGTGATCGAGCAGGTCAGGTCGATACCCCGCGGCTCGGTCTCTACATACGGGGACATCGCAGCGGCCGCCGGGCACCCGCGGGCTGCAAGGGCGGCGGGTACCGTCATGGCAAAGAACCCCTTTCCCTGGGTCGTGCCGTGCCACCGCGTCGTAAAGTCCGATATGCGCCCCGGAATGTTCGGGCAGGAGAGGCTCGGCGACCGCGGGACCGCCGCCAAGGCGCGCCTCCTCAGCAGCGAGGGGGTCGAGATCTCGGGCGGCAGGATCGCCATCAGGGCGAGGCATCGCCCGGCTCGAGGAATGTGATCTTCTCGCTCATCGCGATGTCCCTTATCCTCTCTATGCCGCGAACACCCTTCACCACCGCTATCGTCTGGGCCGGCACGAGGCTCTCCCAGTCGTCGCCGCGCAGCATCCTCCTTCTTATCTCGGTCCCGGAGAACTTCGCCCTGTCGAAGAGCGGAGGGACGCCGACCTCCACGCCCCCCTCCTTGAAGAGCCGCTGGGCGAGCGGGTTGCCGGTGTAGGCGATTTCGAAGCCCGGCGTGAGCGCCTTCACGTGGTTGACCCAGAGCGCGTTGTTCCATAGGTCCGGTATTGGTATTATGAAAGGGCACCTGCTGGCAAGCCCCTCGTCCCTGAGGGTGTTGGATATCATCGTCATCCTCTCGCCTGCGGTGAAGGGGTTGGTGAGCGTGTGGCTGATCTGCGCGCTCCCTATCCCTATGATCATGTCGTCGACCTCCTTGAGTATGCTCTTTATGACCTCAAGGTGCCCCTTGTGGAACGGCTGGTACCTGCCTATGAGCAGACCGCGCATGCCTTGCCACCTCATCCCCTGACTATCGTGACCTTGTCGCCGACCCTCGCCGACATGGCCTCCTTCGCGTTGCCCTTGCTGAGCGACACCTCGTAATACTTTGCGCTGCCGGGGAGCACCAGCAGCTCACCCTCCCTCCCCTCGGCGTAGGCCTCCACCCTCCTCGCCCTGAACCCCCTGTCGCCTATCGTAACCACCAACCTCCCGGTGAGATCGGCGTCCTGCTCCCTGATGCTGGTCGTGAGGTTCCCGAAGTTGTCCACATGGATCACCTCGCCGAAGACTATGTCGCCGCTGACGGCTCTTTTGAACTCCACCCTCTCGAACCTGTTGAGCCTCTTGCCGAGCTTCCCGGGATCCCCGCCGTCTGCGAGGTAAGCCGCCACGGGCGCGAAGACGTCCCTGCCGTTGAATGTGGGCGCGACCTCCCTCCCCTCGGTGAACCCCTTCCCGACCTCGAAGACCTCCGATATCCCGTCCTCCTCGGCTGCTGGCGCCATCACGCCGTTGTCTGGCCCCACGAAGGTGTAGCCCTTCGTCTTTATCACTATGGCCTTCCTAGACGTTCCGACGCCCGGGTCGACGACTACGATGTGGATCGCCCCCCTCGGGAAGTACCTGTATGATGAGCAGAGCACGAATGCACCGCCCTTGAGGTCGAAGGGCTCAACCTCGGTCGACAGTTCGATGACCTCTGTCGCGGGCGAGAGGCACTTTATCACGCCCTTCATAATGCCGACATAGTGCCCGTGGAAATCGGTAGTGAGCGTGATGATCGCCATGATGAATCACAGCTTGTACTGGTAGAAACATATATAATAAATCTGTTTATAAGTCAACCCCATTGGGGAAATTTAACAATGAGTCTGCCTCAGCTCCTCATGCTTCCTGGCCCGTCCAATGTGCCGGCCAGGGTTTACGCAGCGATGTGCAAGCCGATGATCAACCACAGGGGCGCCGAATTCCACGATTTGTTCGAGCGCATGACTACTAACGGCAAGAAGATCTTCAAGACCGAGGGGGACCTCATTGCCCTGACCGCATCTGGGACCGGGGGCGTCGAGTGCGCCGCCAGCAACGTGCTACTCCCCGGGGAGAAGGTCCTCGTGCCCGTCTGCGGCACCTTCGGCGAGCGCCTGGCGAGCAACTTCAGGACCTTCGGGGCCAACGTCGTCGAGCTGAATGTCGGCATGGGCAGGGCGCCGGCAGCGGCGCAGGTCGAGGAAGCCCTCCGCAAGGACAGGGAGATCAAGGCGGTCGCGGTCATCTACAACGAGACCTCGACAGGAACGACCGTCAGGGAGCTGCCTGCCATCGGGGCTGCGGCGAAGGACCACGGGGCGCTCTTCATCGTGGATGCGATATCGGTGCTAGGCGGCGACGACCTGCCGGTCGACAAGTGGGGCATTGACGTCTGCATAACCGCCTCGCAGAAGTGCCTCGCGGCGCCGCCAGGCGTAGCCCTCGTCTCGGTCAGCAAGGATGCGTGGAAGATGATCGAGCGGGGCAAGCCGCGCAGCGAGTACTTCAACCTCCTCAGCTACCGGCAGTTCGCCGAGAAGAAGGAGACGCCCTTCACTCCTGCGGTGAGCCTCTTCTTCGCACTGGACGAGGCCTTCCAGATGATCTTGGAGTACGGGGTCGACGCATGGATCGCCAGGCACAAGAAGGCAGCCGCGGCTTACTACGCCGCCTTCAAGGGCATGGGGCTGACCTTCTTCGCAGACGAGGGCAGCAGATCCAACGTCGTCATCGCAATAAACATGCCCCCAAAGATCAGCGCAAAGGAGATGAGGGACAGGCTGAGGAAGAAGTACGGCGTCGTGGTCGCCGGCGGGTTCGGCTCGCTGAAGGACTCGATCTTCCGAGTCGGGAACATGGGTATAGTGACGCCTCGGGAGGTCATCACCACCGTCTCCGCCACCGAGGCAGCGCTGAGCGAGCTAGGCTTCACAGGGGTAACGGGGGAGGGGCTGAGGGCCGCGATTCCGGTGCTCAGGGACTTCTGAACTGAGTTGAATCGAGCCGAGCAGAGCAGAGCCGCTATAAGACGCGATAGCACGAATGCGCTGGGAAGGTGGATAGGGGCGGGCGAGTGACGCCGCCCTCTTCGCTCTTTCTTTGTTTATGTTTAGTGCGCCGCTCCACAACACTCTGATATGAGCCACGCAGAATGAGTCGCTGAGTAAGGCCAAGCAGAATCTTCCTCTTCAATCCTTCCTATCCCATCACTGCATCTTGTCCCTGTACTTGTAGGCGATCGAGCACGTCCCCTCTAGGCTGACCATGCACGGGCCGACCGGGCTCTCCGGCCTGCAGGATCTCCCGAAGAGGGCGCACCCCTCGGGCCTGATCCTGCCCAGGAGGACGTCGCCGCAGCCGCACCCTGCGGGCATGCCGTCCGCCGGCACCTCCCCAATTCCGAACCTGACCGCCGCGTCGCTGCCCGCGTACTCCCTGCGCAGCCTGAGGCCGGAGCCCGGGATCCTGCCTATGCCGCGCCACTCCGCGTCAGCCCTCTCGAAGACCATCTCCATCGCCTCGACTGCTAGCTCGTTGCCCCTTTGGCTGACCGCCCTGCCGTACATGTTCGAGACCGTCGCTATCCCAGCCCTCTTCTGCCGGACTATCTCGAGGACCCCCAGCATAACGTCGAGGGGCTCGAAGCCAGCCACTACCATCGGCTTCCCGTACCCCTCGGCCAGCCCCCTGTAGGCGTCGGCACCTATTATCGTAGAGACGTGCCCAGGGCATATGAACCCATCAACCTCTATACCCGCCCTGAGCAGGAACTCCATAGCTGGGGGTATCAGCTTGTGCGTCGAGAAGACGCTCATGTTCGCTGGTAGCCCGCGCCCCACCTCGATCGCTGCCATCGGGGCGGTCGTCTCGAAGCCTATCGAGAAGTGCACGAACCCCTTCCCCGGCTCGCGCCTCGCCATCCGTATCGCGTCCGCCATGCCGTAGACGACCCTGACGTCGCCCCCGTCCGCCTTCGCCTCTGCCAGGGACGTCTTCCTGCCGGGCACCCTCACGACGTCCCCGAAGGTGGTTACCGCCGCCCCGCCGCATGCCAGATCCGCCATCGCGTCGATCTCGCCGCCGGGCGTGACGCAGACCGGGCAGCCGGGACCGGCAACGACCTCCACCCCCTCGGGCAGCATCTCCCTGAGGCCTGCGTGCGTGATTGCCCACTCATGAGTTCCGCAGACGTGCATTATCCGGCACGCCTCGCCGTTAGACGCGCCCCTTACCTCCCTGGCGACCCTCTCGACGAGCGCCCTGTCCCTGAACGGCGATAAGATGCTTTTCCCGCCCGCGCTCAATTAGGGTGCCCCCCCTTCCTCGGCCCCCACGACCTCCCGCCACGTTGCTAGGATCTCCTCAGCCTCCTTCTCGTCGACCTTGGTGATGGCGTAGCCGGTGTGGACGAGCACGTAGTCTCCGACCTTGATCCCCATCTTGGCAACCAGCGCAAGCGACGCCTCCTTCCTTATCCCTCCAAAATCGACCTGGGCGACCTCCCCGTCAATCTCAACGACCCTTCCGGGAACAGCCAAGCACAAAGGGAACACCTTAAAAAGCAAAGACAGTAGAATCTCACTAGTCTAATCTTAAAGCTTTACGGTGGCATCCATGGCAATCAACATCCTCGCCATTTCCGACATCCACGGAAAGGCGTCCTCGCTCGACGCGATCCTCAGGGAGGCCTCCTCAGAGCGGATAGACCTGATCACCGCCTCCGGCGACCTCACCCATTACGGCTCAGAGGCCGACCTGGCGCAGATTCTGGAGGCGCTGGACTGGGCTGGCGCCCCCGTCTACTACGTCCTCGGTAACTGCGACCCGAAGGAGTTCCGGAGGGGGACAGGCAGCCACGGCGTCTGCATTGAGGAGTCCGTTGGTGAGCTCAGCGACCTCTCCGTCGTCGGCGCTGGCGGATCGACCCCGACGCCGTTCGGCACTCCCTTCGAGGTCGAGGAGGGTGACCTGGTCGCCGGCCTGCGCCAGAGCAGCTCGCGCGCCCCCCTCTCAGCCGGGCGGTCCCTTATGTTCCTAGTCCACAACCCGCCTGCCGGCAGGCTCGTCGACAGGACGTCCTTCGGGAGGCACGTCGGTAGCAGGATGCTCGCCGACCTCATATCAGCCGTCTCCCCCCTTGTGGTCCAGTGCGGGCACATACACGAGGCAGCCGGCGTCGAGTCGATAGGGTCGTCAACCGTCTTCAACCCGGGCCCTGCAATGAGAGGCCGTTACGCGCTTGTCAGGATCGATGGGGGTGATGTCGATGTCTCGCTCAGGTCGGTCTGACCCGGAGCTTTACCGCCTCAAGGTAGCCCGGCTCGAGGGGCTGTGCAGGCGGCGGTTCGCCGAGTTCGGCTGCCACGGATGGGAGCATGTCGAGCGGGTGAGGGCGCTTGCAGCCGCCATCGGAAGGCGCGAGGGGGCTGACCTTGCAGTCGTAGACGCCTCCGCCATCTTCCACGACGCAATGCGCTCCGAAGATGACCACGCGCTTGCGAGCGCCAAGTTTGCCGAGTCCGCCCTCCTATCCGAGGGGTTCAGCGCCGGCTTCGCATCGGCGGTCTATGGCGCGGTCTCGTCCCATAGCTTCTCCGCCGGCAGGTCCGCCGAGACGGTAGAGGCAAAGGTGCTAGCCGACGCAGACAGGCTGGACGCAATGGGCGCAATCGGGATATACCGCACGGTCCAGTACAACCTGGAACACGGCTTCCCAGCAGAGAGGGTGGCGCAGCACATAAGAGAGAAGCTACTTAAGCTCCCGAGCCTCATGCACACAGCAGGCGCGCGAGAGATGGCGATGAGGCGCCTTCCGGCGCTCCAGTCCTATCTCTCGGCCCTGGAATCCGAGCTCCTCGACGCCAGCAGCTCGAGGTAGGAGTCGGTGAGCAGCCTCTCGCGCCCTATGCCTAGCCGGTCGGTTATCGAGAAGAGCTCCCTTCTGGCCTCGTCTAGTGCTAGTGGGGCAGTGCCTGCACTAATCCCTATCCCCGCCTCCATCTCCTGGCGCGCACCCTTGCCCTTGCTTTTACCAGTGCCAGTGCGCGCCTTGACCTCAACCTCGATGAATATGCCGAGTCCGTCAACGGCGTCTATGACGACCTCCGCCCCTCCAACCCTGAACTCCCTCCTCCTCTTCACTATCTTGGCGGCGGGCGAGAACCCTAGCCTCTCGAATATCGCGAGAGCTTGGTCGAAGCCGGCGACCTCCAGCCCCACCTCCTGCTCCTCCCTCGTCTTGGCGTCGCCCCCCTCCCTCCTCCCCTTGAATGTGAGGAAGCCTGCATCCCCCTCCCTCCTCAGCCTGAGCGCCTCGTCCCTGACAACGAGGTCCCTGCACGGGTGCCGCAGGTAGACGTCCTCCTGAAGCGCCTCCCTTACGAACGCGCCTCCAGCCCTGCGTATCGCATCCTCCGCCGCCGCGACGCTGGGGACTCGCGCCTTCACCTCCACCTCGGCCACCTGCCCGACGCCTCCCCGCTCCAGCCCCTTCTCCATATCTCGATCATTATCCTGATCCTGCCCCGGCAAAATCATCGCCAGCGCCATCTATCTTGCTACCCCTATATCTTGTTCGCCCCCGCGCGGAACCATCAGCCATCATCGGCATTAAGGAAAAGATTTAAAGAGGAATTCGCTGTTTGTAAGCCGAAGCGTGGTGCATCATTGATGCCTATCAAGAATGGAGATTTCGTAGTCATAGATTACATCCTCACGGTCAAGGATACCGGAGAGGTCTTCGACGTTACGATGGAGGGGAAGGCGAAGTCGGCTAATGTATACGACCCGCAAGAGGTTTACGAGCCAAAGCTTGTTGTGGTCGGCCAGTCGTGGCTGCTCAAGGGCATAGACGAGCTGCTCGTCGGCGCAGAGGAAGGCCAGGAGAAGGAGGCAGAGATACCCCCCGAGAAGGCGTTTGGCATCAGGGACGGCAAGAAGGTCGCTATTGTCCCAGCAAGGCAGCTCACGAGCCAGGGGATAAAGCCTATCCCTGGCCAGAGGATCGAGGTTCAGGGACAGCTGGCGACGATCCGGGCGGTAAGCGGCGGCAGGGTTACGGTCGATTACAACCACCCGCTAGCCGGCAGGACGCTCGGCGCTAAGGTTTACGTGAGGAGGAACGTGACCGCCCCTGAGGAGAGGATACGCGAGCTGATCCACAGGAGGATACGCGAGGTTCCGAAGGACCGCTTCCTCGTCTCTGACATGGGCACCATGGTGAGCATCCAGATGCCGGAGGAGTCCTTCACCCTAGAGAACATACAGTACGCCAAGAAGGGCCTCGCAAAGGAGATATCGCGCTACTTCCCGGACGTAACGACCGTCCAGTTCATCGAGTCGCATACCGTCAAGGCGCCGGCGCCAAAGCCTGCCGAGGAGGCAACAGGTGCGGCGGCTGAGCAGGCTCCAGCGGGCGCGGAGAAGCCTGCGGAGGCGGCAGAGGAGACCGGCAGGGCAGATGAAGCTGCGACCGGGGCTGCCGGCGAGGCAGATAGGAAGTAGAGGCAGATAGGAAGTAAGGGAAGGAATGGAAGGCTAAGCGCTCTCTGCAATCCGTGCAGTGACCTTCCTGACCTTCTTCCCGCACACCGCCATCTCCGAGACGTCCTCCAGTACCTTCTCTATTTTTATCTTAGACTTCTTCCCCTTTGTTGCCCACTCGGGCATGCACAGCGATTCCAGCGGGCACTTCCTGTCGCAGTCCTCGTCGTCCATCGTCACGATCGCCCCCTCGACGGCGCTCTGTGGTTTGACCAGCGCCTCAACAGTCGTCTCAACGACCTTCACTACCCTTACCTTGTCCTCGTAGAGGGGGCAGTAGTGCTCCATATCCTTCACATCTATGACTTCATACGCCCTTCCAGCCTTGAGCCTTGACATGCACGCCTGGTATAGCTTGCATGAGGTGCAGACCTCTGGGGCAGGTGAAGCCACAAACTTGTAACCCCTCCTCGCGTTTATCTCCCCTACAAAAGTGACTATCTCTTTTACCATTATTCTGACGCTCCATCCATCTGATCAGGTGCATCCTGCCTGGCGCGCGAATGTGATCAGCAGATCACGCCCGTTATCCTGGCGAGGTCCCAAGCCGCCTCCGGCGATATGCCCTTCTCGCCGAGCACCGTGTACCTCTCCGGCCTTATCGTGTGGGCCATGCAGAGCGCGTCCACTAGCTGCTGGTCCGTGATGCCCAGCTGCTTGGCAGTCGTGGGCGCCCCGACCTTCGTGAGGACCTCCTTAACGCTCTTCCAGTCCCCTCCTTGCAGGTACATCATCATGATCGTCCCGACCCCGCACTTCTCGCCGTGCATCGCCCTCCCAGCGCCTATCTTGTCCAGCGCGTGTGCGAATAGATGCTCCGAGCCGCTGCAGGGTCTGCTGCTCCCGGCGATGCACATCGCATAGCCGCAGCTTATCAACCCCTCTATGATCGCATGTATGCCGACGTCGAGGCCCCTTGCCACGAGGTCTATGTCCTCGGTCACGAGCTCCGCGGACATCAGCGCAAGCGACGCCGCGTACTCGCCGTAGTATTCGCCCCTTAGCCTGTGCGCCAGTCCCCAGTCCCTGACCGCTGTGTACTTGGCGATGATGTCGCCGCAGCCGCTTATCAGGAACCGCCTGGGCGCGCCGCCTATTATCTCCGTGTCCGCGATGAGCGCTATCGGAGGTTGCGCCATGACCGAGAACGGTCCGCCCGCGCTCTTAACGGAGGCTATCGGTGATGCTATTCCGTCGTGTGATGCCGACGTCGGTATGCTTATAAAAGGCAGCCTCTGCTTGTTCGACGCCATCTTGGCGACGTCGATGCTCTTCCCCCCGCCGACCGCCATCACCATCGACGACTTGGACTCGCAGACCGCCCGCTCCACCTCGGCGACCGTCTGCTCCGTTGCGTCCTTCGCGATGAAGCGCCTGACATCAAGCCCCATCTTGGCGACGCTCTCCTCGACCTGCTCCGCAGGCGCCTTGGTGTAGCTGTCGCCGCTAACCAGAAGGACGTTGCCCTTGACATTAAGCCTCGTCATTATGTCGGTGACGTTCGGCAGCACGTTTGGCCCAACAACAACGAACCTGGGAAGATTTATCGCGTGTATGTGCATACTGCATGTCGCCCCATCACCAAGAACTATGTCCATAGCCCTATATAATCGAATAGCCGGCGGCCGGCTCACGGATTCGGAGCCAACCTGCAGACGGTTATCCTTAAATATCTGCTGATTGTGGAATAAACTAACTTCGCTAATTCTACGCTCTGAAGCGGAGGCGTTTGGCTTGTTGCCACGGGAATTGACTGACAAATCAGCGCTTTACGATAAGCTTAAGCACGGGACCACGACGGTCGGGGTAGTCTGCAGGGATGGTGTCGTCCTTGCCACCGACAGGCGCGCGACCGCCGGCACGTACGTTGCCCACAAGCGGGCCAAGAAGATGTTCATGCTAGACGACAACAAGGCTGCGACGATAGCCGGGCTCGTCGCCGATGCCCAGATGATCATGGACTCATTGAAGTCTCAGATATACCTCATGAAGATGGATGCTAAGGGACCAGTCTCTACCAAGAGCGTAGCCACCTACGTTTCAAACGTCCTCTTCAGCTCGCGTGGTTACCCTTACATCGTGCAGTTCATTATCGCAGGATATGACGATAGCGGTCCATCGATATACGTGCTAGACTGGTTCGGGACGCTGACGCAGGAGCGTTTCATAACGACCGGCTCCGGGTCGCCATATGCCATCGGAGTCCTCGAGGCAAGCCTAAAGAGGGAGCCGACGCTGGACGATGCCCTGCCCGTCATCGCAAGGGCAGTCAGGTCGTCTATAGAGCGCGACCCGGGGAGCGGCGAAGGGATAGACATGCTCACGATTAGCAAGGAAGGGCTGAGGGAGCTCACCGACGCGGAGATATCTGGGCTGCTTGCCCGCTGACGGTTGAGCGTATGCTAAGCAGGCGACGGGCGGTTGAACGCCGGCCCCGATGCCTTACCATTATGCGAGGCGCTATGTTTGATGATTGCAGGTAATGTGGACACTTTCGGTGAGATAAAGAGGGTGATCTCTAGGGAGATCCCCGCAGAGGCAAAGCTGACGAAGGTAGAGTTCGAGGGGCCTTCGATCGTGATCTACGCCGAGAACCCTAACTTCCTCATCGACGATAGCGAGCCTATAAAGAGGATCGTCCGCGAGATCAAGAAGAGGGTCATCATCCGGGCTGACCCGCACGCTAGGAAGAGGACTGAGGAGGCCAAGGCCATCATCTCTGCGCTCATACCTGCGGAGGCCGAGATCACGGACTCTCACTTCGACGACGGGACGGGCGAGGTTATAATACTCGCGAAGAAGCCAGGCCTCGTCATAGGTAAGGGCGGATCGACCCTCAGGGACATCGCATCCCAGACCGGCTGGCGCCCCACGATAATCCGGTCGCCCCCGCTCAAGTCAAGGATAATCGAGCAGACCCTGTACTACCAGCAGAATGAGAACGAGTACCGCCTCGAATTCCTGCGTAAGGTCGGCAGGAGGATACACCGCCCAAGGGTCTACAACGATAGCTGGATCACGATCTCGGCGCTCGGCGGGTTCAGGGAGGTGGGGAGACAGGCAATCCTGATCGAGACCCTGGACAGCAAGGTGCTTATCGACTGCGGCGTCAGGCCCGGCGCGCAGTCCTACATTGACGAGTTCCCGCGCCTCGACATAGCCGAGTTCAACATCGAGGAGCTAGATGCCGTAATCGTGACGCACGCCCACCTCGACCACTGCGGGCTCGTCCCGATCCTCTTCAAGTACGGCTACGGCGGCCCGATATACTGCACGAAGCCGACCAAGAGCCTTATGACCCTCCTGCAGCTCGACTACCTCGACGTGGCAGTCAAGGAGGGGAAGCCGACGCCCTATGGGCTGAGGGAGGTGAAGAAGGAGCTCCTTCACACCATACCGCTGGAGTACGGCGAGGTCACCGACATCACCCCGGACATCAGGGTGACGCTGCACAACGCCGGGCACATACTCGGCTCGGCGATGGTGCACCTCCACATCGGAGACGGGCTGTACAATATCGTCTACACAGGGGACTTCAAATACGCCCGGACGCGCCTCCTTGAGCCGGCCGCCGCGGCGTTCCCGCGCGCGGAGACCCTCATAATGGAGAGCACATACGGCGCGCCGAGCGACATCGTCCCTACGCGGGAGGAGTCTGAGCAGCAGCTGATCGAGACCCTGAGGACCACAATCCAGCTTGGAGGGAAGGCGCTGATACCGATCTTGGCGGTCGGCAGGGCGCAGGAGATAATGATAGTGCTCGACGAGGCGATAAAGTCCGGGGCGCTGCCGCAGGTGCCTGTATACATCGAGGGCATGCTGCAGGAGGTCACCGCCATACACACTGCCTACCCCGAGGAGCTTGCCCGTGACCTGAAGAACCGTATCTTCCACAAGGGCGAGAACCCCTTCCTCTCCGAGCACTTCGTAAGCGTCGACGATAAGAGCGCTAGGCCGGAGATCGCGGAGGGGGGGCCATGCATAATCATGGCAACATCAGGAATGCTCACCGGGGGGCCCGCTCTGGAATACTTCAAGCTCCTCGCGCCGAACCCGAGCAACACCATGATCTTCGTGAACTACCAGATAGAGGGTACCCTGGGCAGGTCCATCCTGAAGGGGCTCAAGGAGATCCCTCTGGCGAACTCGGCGGGCAAGATGGACGTCATACAGGTCAGGATGAGCGTGAAGTCCATAGACGGCTTCTCCGGGCACAGCGACCGGAAGCAGCTCCTCAAGTTCGTGAACAACCTCTCCCCGCGGCCGAAGCAGGTGATCATCGTCCACGGCGAGGAGTCGAAGTGCATCGGGATGGCGGACTCCGTCAAGCGCTTCTTCCGCATCGAAGCCATCGCCCCCAACGTAGGAGACCGGATCAGGGTAAAGTAAACTAAAGTAAACTAATATCTGATATATATGATCTGGTGCCCCTGCCCATAATGCCGTTGCCCGCCGCGCACCCGCGCCGAGCCTGTTCCAGACATGGCGCCTTATGACCCCTTAAGGGCAAGCATGCCGTTCCATATTTCGTCGCCGACGTGGTGGATGTTCTTCACAGCCTTGCCCTTGACCTTCTGCAGGATCTGTTCCCTCTCCATCAGAAGTATGCCTACGGCGAGCCCCTTCGCATACTTCTCGTCCTGAACTATCACGACGTCGCCGACCTTCGCGCCCTCCGTGATCGACCTTATGCCGGGCGCCATTATGTCTGCCCCCTTCACCACGAACGGCACGGCCCCCATGTCCACGACGACCTTGGCTATCTTAGAGAGCACAGCGGGAGCCGCTGTAAGCGCTGGCATGATCTTCCCGGTGTGCTCTATCAGAATGGGCTTCCCTTCCTGCATGTAGATCCTCTCGCCGTCCTCCAGCTCGACCATCTCCGCGCCCTTCCGCCGGTCTATCGAGCCGACCATCTCGGGCGCCACCTTCGCGACCTCCTCCAGTACCGCCTTCAGGTCCTTGGAGCTGATCTGGTGCCTCTTCTTGACGAGCAACTCATCCGCTCTCCGATAAACTTAAATAATGTTTCCCCTAATGCGAAAATGCTAATTAATCTTTACGGCAGGAACCAACAATGAGCGAAATTGGCGCCACTGAAATGCTTAGCGAATCCCTCGGCTCCTTCGTCCTCGTAAAGCTGAAAGGGGGAAGGGAAGTGAGGGGCCTCATGAAGAGCTTTGATCAGCACCTCAACCTAGTCCTCGACAACGCAGAGGAGCTCGTGCCGGACAAGGAGC
This sequence comes from Candidatus Methanomethylicus oleisabuli, assembly GCA_001717025.1. GTDB lineage: Archaea > Thermoproteota > Methanomethylicia > Methanomethylicales > Methanomethylicaceae > Methanomethylicus > Methanomethylicus oleisabuli. The sequence continues at coordinate 32,011 of MAGU01000038.1, forward strand.
CTAAGAAGCTCGGTGCTATAATCGTAAGAGGGGACAACGTAGTCATCGTTTCTCCATCTCCGAGGTGAACTTCATGAAGGGGACAACGTCATTCGGTCGCAGGAACAGGGGCATGACCCACATACCGTGCAGGCGGTGCGGCCACCACTCATACCACATCAGGAAGAAGTTCTGCTCGCACTGCGGGTACGGAAAGACTCCGAAGCTCCGCCAGTAGGCTGAGCTGCCCCAGTAGCGGGGGCGAAGGCGAAGGGGCAACAAACGCGAAGAAGCCCCCCTCACACTTTTCATCGGCAGACCGCGCCGGAGCCGTTAAGCTTTATTATCGCCCGAAGCACCGTTAATAGTGTGATAATGCATGTCAGAGATACCCGCATCTACGCCGACCGAAGAGAAGCTGCCGACAAATGAGATGATAAAGGTGATCGACTACATCACGATCTCCAAGAGCGCTAATTGGTGGACCGCCGTCGTCCTCGCCGGCGAAGAGGGGAGGAAGAAGGTCATGCTATACATGTGGAACAAGCGCGGCGACAAGTGGTCAAGGAAGCAGAAGTTCACGATAGCAAGGAAGGCGGACTGGGCGAAGTACAAGGAGGCCATCGAGAAGCTCCTGGAGAAGGTGGACTGAGCAAGTCGCGCCTCCTGCCCCCATTTAAGTCGCAGCGCTGCCCATCATAAGCGGCGTTCAACGCCATACTTCGCGTCCCATCCGGCAAGGTAAGAAGGCAGGCGCAGAGCGGTGCTATAAGCGAAAAGAATGAATAGAGCCACAGGTTACAATAAACGCTGAGACCAAAGTTCAGCTCACAGCTTTTGCACAATCGCTTAAATATTAAAATAAAAATTAATGCGATTCGGGGTCGGATTTACATTGGTTAAGGATAAGGATGATGATAAATTCAAGGATAACGATGCTGCCTCGGCTAACGATGCCGATCAAGGCGAGGCAAACGAGAAGGGGGCAGCGGAGAAGCCAAAGCCCAAGGCTACTAGGGTCACTTCTAAAGATGTCTTGGAAGAGATCAACCAGCTGGATGGCAAGGTAGAGTCCTTGGGGACAAAGGTGGAGTCGCTCGCCGAGTCGATGAAGGCTGGGCAGATGGCAACACCATCGCCTCTCCATAGCCCGTGGCTGGGGCTCTTCCTTGTGGGGATAGCCGGCGCGGCGGTCGGAACGATCTTGATGGCGATCTTGCAGCCAGTCATAATCGGGCTGTTGGTCGTTGGGGCAGGGGCGGTCATCGGCGCGATATCCGCCTTGAAGCTGTGGGGCAAGAACCCATCAAAGAGTGCTTGAGCCTGGCACCATATGCGCCGAATGCATAGCATCTGCCCCATAGGCGCGCCTTTAGAAAAACATAACTTTTTAATAGTAATCCGTTTTATTCCACTGAAGAGGGCCGGTAGCTCAGACTGGCAGAGCGCCCGCTTGGCAATGCGGGCTTGCAATGCCGTTGCAGCCACCGCACCAGAGTGCGGGAGGCCACGGGTTCGAATCCCGTCCGGTCCACCACCGTCAATTTTGCCATCAATCATCATTAAATTGTAGCATCAAATGCTGTTGCAAGCCTATATGGCGGCGAAACCCAAAACGGTCCGCCCTTTCAATCTTTTTCATTTTGCTTAAAATGCTCAATATTGGAAAGCACGCTGCCATCTGTGTGATAAGGATGGCTGCCAAAAATATTGTTGTAGGCAAGAAAGTCCGTCCTATTTCACTGTCATGAGAAGATCGAGGCGTCGACGACCAAGGTTTCTTCTAAGGGAGCAGCCGTCCCTGAGACCGTGCGCCGAGCTTCTAGCCTCAGCAAGGGGGAGCGGATCTTGGCAATGGCAATAGCAATAGACGATGCTGTGGCTCTGAAGACGACTATCGACCGATCTTCTGAGGAGTCTATGAAGCCGGTCTGGGCGAAGGTCCGGATGATGGGCATCTGAGGGCGATATAAACGCCCTCATCGAGGAAGCGAGGGCCTAGGGCGGTCCTAGACACAACACAAACGTCTGGGCCTCTGCACTGCTCTGGTGTGAAAAGCGGGTCGAGGCGATCAAAGCTGCCGAAAACCGGAAACTGAATCTTCACCTCCGAAGAGGTGATCTGGGCAATAAGCAGCTCCAAGCCGTAGCAACGCTCCATGCGGTCGCCAGTCCGACGGTGGCCCGCTTCGCCTTGCGCATCAGAGGAACTGCGAGAGCCTGCTCTGGTCCTTTGGAAGCGGCTTGGGGAGGTCCTCCTCGACCATGTGTTGAGTGAAACCGTAGACCCTCTCCACCTTCCTCTTGACGCCTATGAGCTTGTTCATCTCGTGGGTCTGGGTCGTTATCAGAGCGTATGTCTTTGCCACCGATTTGCCCTCGGACTGCCTGAGTATCCTGCCAAAGCGCTGTATCCACTTCTTCGGGTTGCTCGGCGGGTCGACCCACACCTCTATGTCCGCCGCCGGGACGTCGAGCCCCTCTTCCCCTATGCTGGTGCAGATGAGGATGCTCGCCCTCTCCCTGAACTGCAGCAGCGCCGATGCCTGCTGCTCCATTGACATGCCCCCCTTCCCAACGAGCACCGCAACGTCCTCGTGCCCCCTCTGGCTGTGGAGGATTGCCCCCATCTGCTTCGCAGCCTCAACCGACTCGACGAATATTATGGCCTTCTTGAAGCGCTCGCAGGCTATGATGTCCATGGCAGCCGCGATCTTGTGGTTCTGGCATTCGCCTAGCACCTCGCGGTACGCCTCGTAGATGCTCATGCCCCCCAGCTCGCGGACCGGCGCCTTCAGCTCGCCAAGCCTCCACGTCCCGTACTCGCTGACGCTGCTCGCCCCGTCCTCGACGATCCTCGACCTCATCACCTTCAGCGCTATGAGGCAGACGCAGAGGCCGTGCTTCGTGCAGTAGCCCCTCGCGTGGGCGGCGCCGTAGACCCTTGCCGCCTTGACCTGGTAACTCTTTATGACCTCGCCGAGCTGGCGGTATATCGCGAGCAGCTTCGGCGGGGCCTCGACCCGCGTCATGACTATCAGCCTCTCCGGCATCTGCGCCTTTATCTCAGGCTCCTCGACCGAGACCGCCTCGACCTTGTCGAATATCTGCTTCAGCTCCCTCAGCCGATTCGGCGCGTGCAGCTGCGGCGTTGCGCTGAGCGCCAGTATCTTCGCCCCGGACGCCTTTGCGGCGAGGAGTATGGCGTGCCCGTCAGTCTCGCCTATGTAGCCGTGGCACTCGTCAGCGACGACGAGGGAGTAGGGGAATTGGAACCTCGCACCCCGGAGCCTTGCGGAAAGATCCGCGACCGGGTCCTCCGCCCCCTTAGCCGCCCCTATGTGCGTGGCGAGCCCCTCGAGGACGTCGTTGTAGAACGTCTGCGGGGTAGTGACCGCGAACGCCGCGTTCCAAACCATCAGCTCCCTCCTGCGCTCCGGGGGGATGCTCCCTGAGATGAAGTACGCCTCCTTCAGTCCTAGCATCCTGCGCGCGAAGAGTGTCTGCTGCACGCCCAGCGGAACCGAGGGCGTGAGGAAGAGCACCCTGCACCCCGGGGTTCTCGCCTCCTCGGCGATGAATGCCCCCGCCAGGTAGGTCTTGCCGAGCCCAGTCGGCAGGCCGACGATGAGCGTGTCCTTCCCCATCCTCTGCAGTATCCTCTCCTGGAAGGGCCAGAGGCGGTAACCCATCTGCTCGATGACGACCTCGCCGCGTGTGCGGATCGGCTCCGAGGGCGAGAGGTTGGTCGTCATGAGCTGCAGCGAGTAGGGGCTCTCATCCAAAAAGCGAAGGTAGCCCTCCCATGCCCCTGCCCGTCTCGCCATGGTTCAAATATCCGAAGAGATTCCCAATATACCTTTACCCGCGCCTCGCATGGAGCCTGCGAAAGGCTTAATATTGTTTGTTTTTTGTGACAGAGTAAGCTCTGGTAGTATAGTCCGGTCAAGTATACTGGCCTCTCGGGCCGCAAGGCGGAGACAGTCAGTGACACGGGTTCGAATCCCGTCCAGAGCACCAATGAACCTTTTTTGACCTCTTTTTATGCCCCTGTTGAAAAAAGGTTCATCAAAAAAGGCCAGCCTGGCGGAAAGTTGCCTGGCTGCAAAGTACAAGTCCTTGCCGGCTTCATCGACTATTGCGAGGTGGACAGGCGGCTCAATCACAAGACCGCCGTCAACCATAAGCGGCGCATCGAGCGCATTTTGGAGTTCTGCGGCGCCGGGAACGGCGGCGGAGTGTCAACGGCATCGATAAGGGCGTTCCTCAGGACCCTGAACGTTGGGCATGCCAACAACTTCGTCAAGTCGCTGCGCGTCTATTTCCGGGACTACATGAAGCAGGGTTACCTCGTCGACACTTTCAGGATTGTCCAGGCCGACGCGTCCCCTCCCCGGCTGTTCACGAAAGCCGAGCTGAGGGCGTTCTATCTCGCTTTGGGGTTCCCCGCCGAGCGCGCCCTGTTCCTGCTTTACGCCACTTCCGGCCGCCGGCGCCTGGAAATCCTGAATCTCAGGCTGCCCGACCTGGACTTGGCCAACCTGGTGATTATGCCGAACAGCCAGAGCCAGACCAAGCACACGTGGTACAGTTTCTTCAACCGGGAGTGCGCCGGTGCCCTCAGCGAATACTTCAAAATGCGCGCCGACAGGTTTGGCACAGGGCGGGTCTTCATCCTCCCATCATACAAGCGCGACAGGCTCTTCGCGGGCGCCAGGCAAAAGACAGGGCTGAAGATCACCCCCCGCGTGCTGCGCTTCTGGTTCGCCAACGAGATGGCGAGGCTCGGCGTGCAGGACCGGTTCATAGACGCCTTCCAGGGGAGGGTCCCGAGGAAGGTCCTGGCAAGGCACTACACCGACTACTCCATGGAAACCCTGAAGCGGATCTACGACACGGCGGGGCTGAAGGTGCTGGAGTGAAGCCTCCCCTCAGTCATTGCTGCGTATTCCTTGTTGACCTCGATCCCCGTGCACGCCCTCCCCAGCCCCCGGCAGGCGACCATCGTTGTCCCCGAGCCGACGAAGGGGTCGAGCACAGAGGTCGCCCGGGTAGCTGAACGCCCTGACCAGCCTCCCCACGAGCTCGAGGGGCTTCTGGGTAGGGTGGGGCGTCCGCTCGCCCTTCCTGAAGTGGCACTTGTTGGGGGCGAAGAGGACGTCTGTCATGTACCTGCCCCCCAGGCACTCTGCGCTGCTCCTGCGCTCGACGTCGTAGAATGAGCACCCCGTTGGTATCCGCTTCCTGTATGGCCCTCCGGGGCCCTTCGCCTCATCGGGGTTGTACCGCAGCCTCCCCTTGCTCCAGACCGATATGAGCTCGTGCCTTGACAGCGGCTTCTGCCGGCACTGGAGGAAGTTGACGGGCCCGGGCTTTACCCAGACGATGTCCGTGCAGTACCTGAACCCGGCTGCAGAGATCTCTGGCCCGAGGCGCATGAATGTCGAGGCGTGCCCGAATAGGAGCATGGCGCGGTCGTCCTTCAGGATGCGGTAAAGCTCCCCGAAGACCAGCGGCCACCTGATGCGGCTGCCATCGAGGGCGGGCATGTGCTCCTTCCTCACGCGGGGGGCGTTGCCGAAGAGGTACGGCGGGTCGGTGAGGACGAGGTCGAACGACTCAGTGGGGAGCTCCGGGAGCGCGCCGTGGGCGTCGCGGTTCATGAGGGACATTCCATCGGGGAGCACGTGCGCACGTCCCGCCCTGGCGTAATAACAATATGGTTAGCCCGGAAGAGGGGGGAAGCGAAAGTGCGCGGGACGCGGGGCGGTTATGCGCGCGCCGTGAGCAAGATATATATAACTAATTAACGAGGGAGCGCGGCGGGGAGGGGGGTGATGGTGGAAACACCATGGTTTTTACAGTCTAGGCATAGATTGGAAGCCGTGGGGATGCTTCTCAGGGTTTTTGAGTCCCCCCGGTGGGATGGGGCACACGCGGTGCTCCGTCTCGGGACGGCGGGGAGGATGGCGATGGACAGAAAAAGCTAAGCCCGCTCGATGAGGAGCTTGCCGAAGTAAGCCTGCCAGGACAGGTCGAGGTAGCGGCACATCGTCCTCGACATCCCCGCGGACTTGAGGGTCCAGCCGCAGTAGTAGGCGAGGTGGGCGGGCTCCCTGGCGAAGCCGTAGAATGAGGCGAGTTCGGATGAGCGGAGGTGCCTGAGGAAGTGGACACCGGCGCCGCGCTCGTGGGCGGGGACTTTGGCGCCATCTATGAGCTGCTCCTCTATCCCGTAGGTGAGCCCATCGAAGGCCTCTGAGGCGTAGCTGTGGAGGGTCTGCCGGGTGAAGGGGAAGGCGAGCTCCTGGCCCCGGGCTTTGAAATAGTCGAGGAGCGGCTGCGCCCACGGCTCGTATTTCTGCTCGAGCGGGAGCGCCACGTAGCGGATCCTGCCTCCCCTCTTCGCCGTCCGGACAGTGAAGACAGCAGCCCTGACTGGCTGCTCGCCCCTGCCGGGCTGGTAGGGCTGCTCGGATGCGTCAGCCCCCCGGGGGCCGTATGGGGTGGTGGTATCCGATCCGGAGGCTACGCCGACGACCTCGGACGCCCGGGCTGCCCAGAGGTAGGCTGCCATAAGCGCCAGGCGGACGTCCTCCCTCTGCACACGGGCTATCCTGGAGCGGGTTTCGACAACGCCCTCCGGGAGCTCGTAGACCCTGTAAAAGCCGCCCTCGCCGTCTGGGACTGAGGTGTCGAGGGTGCCCTTCGGGATGAGCTGCAGCGCCAGCCCGTACGGGATCTTCCTGCCCGAGCCGTAGCGCCTGTGCTTCCTCAGTTCGCAGAGGGTGACCTCGCCCCTGTGCTTCGCGACGCGGAGGAAGGTCATGCCGGAGCAGCCTCCTTTGGCTTCATGTGCTCAGGGCAGCACGTGTCCCTGCCATTCGTCTCGTTGGGGCAGCCTGCTATCACGCAGCGCCTGTGCCCGCTCATGCATGAGCAGCCTCCTTGTTCCCGCCGAGCTCGAACGCTTTGCATTCGCACGCGGCAGCGCGGTCGCAGCGCCGGCACTCCGTCGAACCGGAGGGCCACTGCCCCCAGCAGAAATACTTGCCGCGCCTCATGCGGGGACCCCCGCGAGCTTTGCCTTTGTCCTGCCGACCTCCTCCCAGAGCGCCCTGCGGATGAAATCGTTCCTAGAGACGCACCGGGCCTTGGGCCACAGGTCATCCACCTCGTCCAGGAGCCCCTGCGGGACCTTGACGAGGACATCCTGCCCGTCTATTCCGGGTCTTCCAATCTTAGACATGTTCAACACCTTATTATTGCTTATATATTATGTATATGCGCTATATAAAAATAGTGCTTAACGATAATGTATAAGCATTAATAACAATTATCTATCGCTTATCGATAATCAATATAATTGAGTGACTATGCATTCTTTAGAGATACTTGAGCAGACAAGCGCCTGCAGAGTATTGGTATATTTATTGAATAATCCCTCCGTGCCTGTTTCTGAAGTGATGAATAAAGGGGATTTTTCGCAAACTTCGCTTTACAACGCCCTCCGGAAGCTCAAGGACGCCGGCCTGATTGAAGAGAAGATGGAAGCAACGTTTCCACGGAGGCGGCTGATCTCGCTCACCGAGAAGGGGATGACCGTGGCGAAGAAACTCGAAGAAATTGAAAGAACGATTGAAGCAACTATTACCCTTTAAAGTTTAGAGTAGCATTTTCATCAGAGTAAGTAAATGCTCTTTTTCTATTCCCAACATATTCAAACCTATTTTCTTTTTCGAGTTGTTTGAGAATACTTTGCCGCCATATGAAAGGCGTGTTCAATGTTGCCCAATTAATTAATTCGTGTTGTTTAACGGACGTCCCTCTATACTTTTCATAAATGCAATCTGCTGCCTGTCTGACCCAATCTTGCTGATAATCTAATAATAGTTTCTGATTGAAGTTATAATCAGAATAAATATATTGCTTACTAATTTTCCACATAGACTCCTTCATTTGTTTTATTCCGTCGATGCTTTTTGTAAAGAAAGTTAGGTAATATAGGGTAGTGTTTTTGTCCCCCCTCATTGCAAAAGATAGGTTATAAATTTCCTTGCCTGTGAGCTCTGACAATTTATTCTTAAGTAAGGATAGCCATTTTCTCTCTCGCTCTTCTTTAGGATGAGTTTTTAATTCATCAAGTGTTTCTTGGTTAATCCCTAATATTTCGCAAATTCCTCCACAGTGCTTGATATCATAAGAAAAGCGATCCAAAAAGCCAACTACATAAGTGATGAGTAATTCACACTTGCGGTTTTTCAGAATCTTTGCCAATAAATCTAATCGAATATCCAAGTAGCCATATGGGTCAATAAAAGCAAAAGTTGGGATGAGCGAGTGCTTATCTTCATCTATTTCACCCAGCATTTGCTCAATTACTTTATTGAAGTCCCCTTTTTCTATCATCGGTGTAGAAATAAACTTAGGTAGTTCCCCCAAATCTTTTACATTTTTACACAGTGATTCATAATTTTGTTCGTCTAATTCAACGAAGAAGAACTTTAAATCCTTAAAATATTTTGATAAAACGTGATCACGAGCAGCTTTTATTGCAATAATTGGTGAACCATCTTCACCATCGTCATATTTTCCACGCCCAGCAAAACCATCAATATAAGCTATTTTTGTTTCATTTTTTGAAATTATTGGAAACCACGCATCTAAATACGTCTTCAAAATAGCATGCTTTGCTTTGGTATGCGGTTTAAGATTCCACGAATAATCCTCGTTTACCATGTGCAATTGCACCTGCAGTGCTTCCAGTCCATCCCGAGCGCTTCCCACATAGAAACCGGCTCCTTGCATAGCGCCAGATTGTTGTAGTTATGCTCGTTCTGGATATATTGCAGTATCGATGAGAAGATGTCGAAGCGCTGGGCGAACGGGATCCTGCGACCCCACTTCGACCTCTCTGCCAGGTATTCAGTCCACGTCCTGTCCTTGGAATTGTTGATGGTGGATTGCAGGCCCCTCAGCGAGCCTATCGTTATCCTGCTGGGTGCCAGCCTCTTGAAGACACAGTCAATCAGAGTAGTGTAACCCCCGAGCCATTCCTCAGGGTATGCGACTATCGGATCGATCCGGAACCTGACCTCATAACCCGCATCGAAGAGCTTTCCTGCAGCCTCAACCCTCCTTGACGGCGTGGGTGCGCCCATTTCCCAACGCTTGGCAACTGCCTCTGAATTGATGCTGAACGACGCGATGACGTTCTTCTTCAGCTCTTCATCGAGCTGGAGCAGGTTGTCGATCCAGTCCAGCTTGCTCACCAGCAAAACCCGGTGCTTCGCCCCCTTGAACATCGGCAGGATCTTCTTGCTCAGGGCATCCTCCGACCTTTCCCACATAAGCGAGTCCGCGAGCTCGCCCGAGTTGAGGACCTCCGGTCTTTTGACTTCATCCAAGAAACGCTTCACAGCAGGCTCTATGTCCTCAACAGGCCGCTTATTGGGCGCCTTCTTGTTCGGAAGGAACCGCAGAGTGCCCTGCAGGTAGCAGTAGGCGCACTGGAGCGGGCAGCCGTAGCCCCACTTGAGCTCTAGGAAGTGCGGGCAGACGATGTCCTCGCCGGCAACTGCGGTGCCCGTCCTGTCGAACCGCTTTATTATGCGGCCATCACCCACCCTTGAGATGAGCTTCTTACTCTTGCCATCAAGGGTCTGGTAAACCTGGTAAGTCATGAAGCCGTCCTCCTGCCAGAGGCTTGCATCTAATCTTGTTTGATAGTTGTTGCAGGAGGCCATTTAGCCTTTCCCATGTTTAACATCGTCTATCATGGATTAAAATATTTTCGAAAGGAGCTTCTCTGGTGCAGATCGAATATATTTACCTGTTATCCTATTTTTTGAATGCTGCCCCAATAATGCCCATAAGTGCAAGAATGCCCAGCCCGGCCGTTTCCCAATCCCCCATTGCCCCGCCTATCAATATGAACACCGCAGCAAAACTAAGACCGCCAGAGAATGACGCGATTATCGATGTAACGAGATCTGCGCCTACTACAACGATTATCAATAGCCAAACATACCATGGCGAACTGAAGACAGCAAGTGTAGGCAATACAACATACTGAATAATAAGTCCAAAAACAACGCCGCCAATTGCTTCATATATCGACTCTTCAAAATCTTTACCCATAATTTCCTCTTCTATTTAAAAGGTATTAAATACGGTTTTCAGATGCGTGACGGCTGCTGCGTTATTAGTTAATGTTTTGCCGCACTGAGAGTGACGGAAATCTATTATGGTTTTTTTAATATGGTCTCTATTTCACTCTTTTTTAAGTATAACCCCGCCATAGAAACTGATTTGTTGATTTTGATAGGATTCGAAAAATC
>MAGU01000039.1 GCA_001717025.1 Candidatus Methanomethylicus oleisabuli
GTACAGGGGGCGCCTCTCCGAATCGCCATCCGTGCTCCTCGAGGCGCTGTCATTCTATTGCGAGGTCAAGAGGGACTTTGCGCTACTTTACTCCTATGCCTGCCTGCTCTCAGACCAGGACACGCGGGAACCTCTGCCGCTGGCTATGAAGCAGCAGGCCGCACAGCTCGGTTCATTAATCGATGGCGCTGCCTCGTTCATCGCACCGGAGTTGCTAAGGATGTCTGGTGCTAAGCTCGCATCCTTCATGGCGGTCGAGCCTGGCCTATCCGACTATCGCCACTTCATTGACAACATCAAGCGAAAGAGGGCGCATACCCTAAACGCAGCTGGGGAGCGGCTGATTGCCGAAGCTGGATTGATGTCGGACGTTCAGGAGAGCATCCACAGGATACTGAGCAATGCAGACTTGCCTTATCCGACTATAAGGTTCTCCGACGGCAAAGACGTCAAGGTAAATGCCTCGAACTACGCCCTCTACCGCGAGAGCCCCAACCGTCAGGACCGAAAGGCTGCGATGGATGCATTTTTTACCGCCCTCAAGTCGTACGAGCGGACATTTGGAGCCGCCCTTTACGGGGAGCTCAGGAAGAACCTCTTTTACCGGAACGCGCGCCGGCACAAGACGTGCCTTGAGTGTGCCCTGTTCAGGAACAATATCCCTGCAAAAGTCTACACGAACTTGATCAAAAACATAAATGAGGGCCTTCCGGAGATGCACAGATACCTGGCGCTGAAGCGGGAAATGCTAGGATTGGACGACCTCCACTACTATGATCTATATGCCCCGATGTCGAATGAGCGCGGCGCCTCATATTCTTACGAAGAATCAAAGGACCTCATTCTGGCTGCCACCTCCTGCCTCGGAAAGGAGTACACATCTGTTATGGAGGCAGCATTCAGGGGCAGGTGGATCGATGTATATCCGAACATTGGGAAGCTCTCGGGTGCATACATGTCGGGTGACGCATACAACGTGCATCCCTACATACTGACAAACTTCATCGGCAACTACGAATCTGTGAGCACACTCGCACACGAGCTTGGGCATGCCGCCCATAGCTACCTCTCGAACAAGTATCAGCCATTTGTGAACTCAAGGTATCCCATATTCTTGGCAGAGGTCGCCTCGACTGTAAATGAGGCCCTCCTTATGGACTATGTGCTGGCAAAGGTCAAGGACGACTCCGAGAAGCTCTCCCTCCTCGGCGGCTACTTGGAGGGGTTCCGGACCACGCTCTTCAGGCAGACGCAGTTCGCAGAGTACGAGCTCCTCATTCATCAGGCTACAGAGGATGGCGACGCGCTGACGGGAGACCGGTTCACGTCGATCTACTTGGACCTGCTGAAGAGGTACTGCGGCCACGGTAAAGGCGTATGCACGATAGACGACCTTTACGGCATCGAGTGGTCATACATCCCGCACTTCTTCTACAACTTCTACGTCTTCCAGTACAGCACTTCGTTCACAGCGTCGCAGGCCATAGCGGCCAAGATCTTGGAGGGCGACCAGAATACCATCGATGCGTATTTGGCATTTCTGAAGAGCGGCAACTCTGATTACCCTATGCCAACGCTGAAACGGGTTGGCGTAGACATGGAACGCTCTGAGCCGTTCAAGCTGACTCTGAAGCGCATGAGCACAATATTGGGGCAGATTGAGGCGCTTCGGTGAGTTTCCTTCTTGCCCGCCTTTTTTCGTCATGCCTTGATCGGCGGGCTCTTCACCTTTTTAAGGTGGTAGCCGTCTATGATTAACTGTGATTGCTGATGGACGCTATCCTGCCTGAGGATGCGAAGGCGATTGACGAGAATGCGCGATTTCTTGGAATCTCGATGCTACAGCTTATGGAGAATGCAGGAAGGGGGGTTGTTGAGAGGATATCGAGTCTGATCTGCCTAGATGGCAAGAAAGCCGTGATATTGGCATACACCGGCAACAAGGGCGGAGATGGCTTCGTCATCGCCAGGCACTTGTCGTCGCTGGGCACCCGCGTGCTAGTGCTGCTCTTGGCAAAGCCAAACCAGATAGCCACTGAGGAGGCGAAGACCAACTTCGAGATTGCTTCCAAGCTACGCTCTTCTGTCAGGATAAGCGTCGCCCAGACGCCGTCGGACCTTGCCCTCTTCAAGGAGGAGATCTCCTCCGCCGACCTTATCGTCGACGCGATGCTGGGAACGGGTTCCAAGGGGCCCCTCCGTGAGCCCATGAAGACGGCAGTCGAGCTGGCGAATGGGTCTAGGGGCATCAGGGTGGCAATCGACGTGCCTACAGGCATAGACCCCGCCACTGGGGACGTCCTGGGTACCGCCTTTAGGGCCGGGTTGACGGTGACTCACCACCGGGCAAAAATTGGCATGCTCTCCGAGACGTCAAAGCCATACTGCGGGAAGATCGAGGTCATAAGCATAGGCATACCGCCAGAGGCAGAGCTGTACTGCGGCCCTGGTGACCTCCGGAAGGCAATAGGTAGGAGGGGCGTATACTCGCACAAGGGCGAGAACGGGCGCGTCCTCGTCATTGGGGGCTCGTTGCGTTACGCTGGTGCCCCCTCGCTCGCAGGCATCGCTGCCCTCAAGGTGGGCGCGGATCTCGTGACCATTGCAGTCCCCTCGTCGATTGTCTGCGAGGTCAGGTCATATTCGCCAGATCTGATAGTCGTGCCGCTACCTTCCGAGGAGGCGCTCTCTGCAGCCTCAATTCCACAACTCGAGGATGAGATCGCCGCGGCTGACGCCGTGGTGCTGGGCATGGGGCTAGGGGTTGACAAAGAGACCGCTGCCGCTGTTAACGCAATCTGCAGGCACTTGGTGGAGATCGGCAAGCCCTCGGTCATCGATGCAGACGCGCTCAAGGCGCTGGGCGATAATCGCGATGCCATCTCCCTTAAGGGGTGCATCATCACCCCTCATGCCGGAGAGTTCTTCGCGCTGACAGGCGAGCGGCTAGCAGCCGACAGGGAAGAGGGATGGAATGACAGGCTACCTGCGGTCAAGGCATGGGCATCCAAGCTGAGGTGCACCATTCTTCTCAAGTCGCGATACGACCTTATCACCGACGGCAATTACTTCAAGGTCAAGACGATAGGCAACCCTGGGATGGCCGTCGGTGGCACCGGCGACGTTCTTGCAGGCGTCGCAGGCGCCATTCTATGCCGAGGCGCTGGTCCATACGGGTCGGCGGTTGCGGCATCCTTCCTCAACTCATACGCCGGGGATCTACTCGAGGAAGAGATGGGGCAGCACTTCACTGCAGAGGATCTGGCGAATGCGATGCCTAGAGCGCTAAAGCGCCTGAAGCTCTGAAGTAGCGCCGCCATGATAACGAAAACGAATATCTGTTTGCCATCCTTTTTTATGTACCTCTTCTCATATTGATGGACATTTTCCTCCTTTTTCCTCAAGAGATTAAACGATTCGAAGGTGAGCTTGGCATCATCCGGATGGGTGAACCGAATCAAATCTTTGACTATCAGCTCTTCCCTCGGATATCCCAGCATCTTGCAGTACGCATCGTTGACTTTTATCAAAATACCGTCAAGGGTCGCCATCGCCATGCCCAAGCCGGCCTGATCGAACGCCTCCCTGAACCGTGCTTCACTCTCGCGCAGCTCCTCCTCCATCTTCTTACGGTTCGTGATATCGCGCGCCAGCAAAACGAAGCGTTCGTTATCTGAATTACCCTTCCCCTTCCTCTGCACTGCGAGCTCAAACCACTGCCTGCCTGCTTGCAGGCCGGTCTATGAAGCATGTGCTTCCGGTGTGCCAGCCTCCGCTCTTCGCCTCGGCGATTGCATTGAGTATCGTCTGCGAAGCCTCGCTGGGTAAAAGCTCGCTTGCCTTCCTGCCCATTCGACCAAACCACAGCGAATTCCACGCCGACTCGAAGAAAGGAACGGTCTCTTCTCGGCAGTCGCCATTCGCAGGTGAGGCGATTGGCGAGCCGTGCTGTCTGGCCCGTCTTTCAACAAGCCGGACAAATGCATGGGGGATGACGACTTGAAACGCCGACCTCGGGCAATAATGCACAAACGCCCCTCTGCACGCTCCAAATAAAAAAATGAGGACGTGAGCTCAATCTTTAAGCTCCTCGAACATCTCCTTAGGTGCGCCACAAGCCGGGCATGTCCAATCCTCTGGGATGCTATCAAACGAAGTACCTGGCTCAATTCCTGAATCTGGGTCGCCCTTCTCCGGGTCGTATATATATCCACAGATGACGCATTGCCATTTGTTCATAGCCTCACCCCCCTGATCCTCTCGCCTAGCTCCCTTCCGGCATCGCGGCAGAGCTCTAGGTCCCTCTCTGTCGGTTTAAATCTCACTTCGAGCCCCCCTCTATAAGGTTTCGCGTCCATCGCCGCGAGCTCATCGTCTAGCTTCTTTGTTATGCCGGGTCCCCAGCCATATGTGCCGAACGAGACCCCGACCTTGCCCTTAGCTTTGACGAGCCTCATGAGCATGGTGGCGTAGTTCAACTGAGGAAATATTCCGCCTAGAACGGTAGGCGAGCCGACGGCTATGCCCTTCGCCTCCATCGCATCTGCCAGAAGATCCGACCATCCCTGCCATGTGAGTTCTCCCACGTCCTTCAGGACCACCTCTACTCCGGTCGACTGAACCCCTTCAGCAATAGCCTTTGCCATGCGCTCTACATCCCCCCATATGGAGGCGTATGCAATGAGCGCCTTTTCCTTCTCTGGGGCGGTGGCGAGCAACCGGTATATTTCTTGTATCCGCGATGCATCCCGCCATATCGGGCCATGTGAAGGGCAGATCACACTCGGGCGCAGTCTTTCCGCCTTGTCGAGCCCCTTGATGACCGCTGAAGATAGCGGCCTGAATATGAATGCGAAGTACCTCTTGATATGCTGCTCGATGTCTGGCACCTCTTCCGCGTCTAAGTTTGATTGGATCACCTGTGCGCCGAACATATCGCAAGGAAAGAGCACCCGCTCCTCCTCGAGGAACGTCCACATGACCTCTGGCCAATGAAGCATAGGCGCCTCGATGAACGAGAGCGTCCTGCTCCCCACCCTCAGCATGTCTCCCTCCTTGACGACTTGAAACTTGGCGTTCACTCCTTGGTGCTCGAGGAAGTCCTTGCATCTGGCAGTGCAGACGACGTCTGCAGCCGGCGCCTCTTTGAGGACCATGCTGATCGCCGAGGAGTGGTCGGGTTCGGCGTGGTTAACAATTATATGCCCCAGTCCCTTCAGGTCTGTTGCTTCTGATATGTTGCGCACCAACTCGTCGCCGAACTTATCATAGGCTGTGTCTATCAGGACACTCTCACCGCCATCTTTGACGAGGTAAGAGTTATACGTTCCACCCCTCGGCGTCCAGACGCCGTGGAAATTGCGGAGATTCCAGTCAAAGACCCCGACCCAGCTGACGCTATCCGTAATTTTTATGGGCATTGTCAAACGCCTGATCCCTTACTCGTCTAACCAAAATAAGTGCTTTATCTTGCCCCTTGACGCAATATGGATTCTCGGAACGCCCCCTTCACAATCCAAGAGATTTGACGAATTTTTGCAGTATTGCCTTGCAGTGGACGGGACGTACGCCGCCTCCTTGATATGCCTGCGCCTTCCGACAACAAACGTAATATAGCCAATCAATGAGAACTAGACCATTATCGTCAGCCTCAGATGAACGATGGGCGGTGCAACTATGAGGAAGAGCAGTATCGCATTGCTGGTCTTCTTATCGCTTGCGTTGCTCTACTTCCTTGCTATCCTGCATCGCGTCGGCATAGCCGTTATCGCTTATGACCTGATTGCCGAGTTCAATACAGACGCATCTCTGCTAGGTTTGATGTCATCTGCGTACTTCTTCCCTTATGCTATAGCGCAGATCCCTGTCGGCATAATGCTGGATCGTATTGGAATACGGAAGACCGTCTCCATCACGGCGACGATAGCCTGCATAGGCAGCTTCATATTCGCCACCGGGTCGGACCTCCTCGGGCTCTCGATAGGTAGGGCGCTGGTCGGATTCGGCGTTGGCGGCTTCTACGTATCCTCTCTCAAGGCTGTGGCCGTGTGGTTCGATCCGCGCAAATTCGCCACGCTTGGCGGGCTGATAACCTCCATCGGGAACATAGGGGGAATAGTGGCAACATCGCCTTTGGCATTACTGACCATGTATATTGGCTGGAGGTGCTCATTCCTTTCAATATTTGCCATGATGGTTGCGGCTACCGCAATAGCGTGGTTCGCCATAAAAGAGGATCCGAACCCCTCCTTCAAGAGCACGAGCAGCATAGCCTACGACCTTAAGAAGGTCTTCACCAACAGGAATTTTCTCAAGATACTGCTCATCCCGTTCTTCGTCTACGGTCTATTCATCAGCTTCCAGGGGCTTTGGGGCGGGCCATTCCTGATGGACGTATACCGCATGGACAAAGCCACTAGCGGATTCTACCTGATGTTCATAGGAATAGGGTTCACACTAGCCGGCCCCATTGCCGGCTTCATTTCAGATAAGGTGATCCGCCGCCGCAAGCCTGTGCTGCTTATGGGCCAGCTGATGTGCTTTACATTTTGGATGGCTTTAGCGCTATACGGCAGTCAACTCGGTCCGGCCGTTACTATATTGGCGATGTTTCTGCTGGGCTTCGGCTTCGGATTTGTGAACATTTACATGACTATTGCGAAGGAACTCTTCGAGACCAACATATGCGGGACAGCGCTTGCGTGCTTCAACACGTCTAACTTCATTGGTGCGGGCTTCTTCCAGTCATTCATGGGCATCGTGCTGGACTCGATCTACGGTGGAGCTAGGACCTTCCCTGCTTATCAGTCCATCTTCATTATAGCCGTTGCATGCATCGTTGCAACGATATTCTTAACGCTCATCAGCAAGGAGACCATCAACCTTAACGTCCCTTACGAAACCTGAGCGGCACTTAGGCACTTCGACGAAGAGCCTCTTCTGGCACCTTGAATCGGCGGCAAGGAAGCCCCCTCGTTATCTTAAGGGCCCTCTCTGAGGGCGCTCCATCCCTGCTCTCGTCTGCTTGAAGTACCTTCCTAAAGCCGCCCACCATCGCGGAAGGATCCGTTACTCCTTCCCTTCGCCGTTGTATTGCATAGTCGAACTCCTTAATCGTCCTCTCGGCATCCGATGCCGCCAATATCTGCCCTCCCGAAATAAAAAGCTGTTTTTAAATCGGATCGGCAAAGCACCTAAAAGATATGAATATTAGAAATGAGGCGCATAATATATCCGGTGTAGGCCATGGCGAGGGTCTTGATCGTTATAGCAGAGAAGATGTTCCGCGATGAGGAGTTTGCAGAGCCGAAGGCAATTATAGCCTCAGCAGGGCACGATGTGGTCGTCGCCAGCTCTTCAAGCGGCGAGGCCAAGGGGAAGCTTGGAATGGTGGTGAAGCCCGACCTCTCTATAGGCGCCGTCTCGGCTGACGAGTTCGATGCCGTGGTGGTTGCCGGCGGACCAGGTTCACAGACCTACTTGTGGCCGAACAAACGTCTGCACCAAGCCGTCAGATCGATCGCTGAGAAGGGCGGAGTGGTTGCCGCAATATGCCTGGCGCCGGTAGTGCTTGCAAGGGCAGGGGTGATCCGAGGGAGGCGATGCACGGTCTTTCCTACCGCTGAGTCGTTGCGCGAGATGGAGGATGCCGGCTGCATGCTTGTGAAGGGTCATGTTGTTGTGGACGGAAATATCGTGACCGCAGACGGTCCAAGTGCAGCTAGAGAATTTGGAGAGGCGGTTCTGAAGCTTCTGCGGGCTCCTCCGAGTTGAAAGGAGACGCAGTGGCATCTTTTTCTGTTCTACTGCAGCATCTCACCAAAGGCGGGTGCACGGAAAAGCTTATGTGTTTATATGTATTACGATTATACAGTAATCTTAAGAGAGGGCGGATCGCTAGCTCACCCGGCATCTCCCACCTTTCCTTTTGTGCGACCCGCCCTGCATCGGCTCCATCTGCAAAAGACGTTCGTTTAACTCTGTCGGCGGGAAGTCCCCGTCCTTCAGGGCGGGAATGAAAGCCGAAAAGCAATGTGTTTAGGATATAGTATTTTTTGTGTAGCCTAAATGAAGTATAAGCTTGACAAGCCTTCACATGCGGTGTTTTCGCTTCAGTACCATTCAGTTCTCGTCATCAAATATCGACGAAAAGCCCTTTGCGATGAGGCTATACGAGAACGACTAAAGAACATAGTCTGGGATTTGGCAAAACCGCTTAGCATAGGAATCATCGCTCAAGAGCCAGCAGAGGACCACATGCATATTTTGTTCAAGGCTAAACCCTCAACAGGCCGTGTAAAGGCCGTCAACACTCTAAAATGTGTATCTGCAAGGCTCCTACGCAGAGAGTATCCTACTCAACTGAAGGATTTGTTGTGGGAGATTCCTTCCGGTCTGACTCGCATTTTCTTGCCGGCACTGGTCAGGTGAGCCTTGATATGTTGAAAAAGCATGTGGAGGGGCAGCAGACTGCTCAGCTACCGTTTTAGGCTGTATCCTTCAAAGCAAACTGAAAATGTAGTGTTTCAACAGCTTGATCTTAGCAGATGGCTCTATAACCGTCTGCTGGAAGAATTGAATAAGGCTAAGGCTGAAGGACGACATTTATCTCAGAAAGACACGCAAGCGTTCATAGTCAAGCTGAAAGCGGAAAAGCCAGAGCTTGGACAGGCATATTCTAAGGTTTTGCAGATGGTCAATCATCAGTTGTGGGGTAATGTTCGTGCTTTGTCTGCGCTGAAGAAGAATGGGCGAAAGGTAGGGAGGCTTAGGTTCAAGGGGCAATGGTTCAAAACACTGAACTTCAATCAGTCAGGCTTCAGAATTGAAGGAAAGAAACTGCGTCTGTCGAAGGTTGGAACAATCAGCATCAGGCTCCACTGTCCAATCGCTGGAAACATTAAAGGCGTCTTCATCAAGAGAGAACTTTCTGGCAAGTGGTTCGCAATCTTCCAAGTTGAAAACTCAGTTGTTCATCTGCCTCAAAATGGAGCGACGGTAGGCTTAGATGTGGGCGTGAAGCATCTTCTTTCGGACAGTGATGGACGGCAGGTTGAGAATACACGATTCTATGACCGTTCTTTAGAAAGGTTGCAGAAAGCTCACAGAGTTCTGTCGAGGAAGAAGAAAGGTTCACGGAACAGGGCTAAAGCGAAGGTTAGGTTATCAAGGGTTTACGAGAAAATTGTGAATCAGCGTGATGGCTTCCTCCACAAGCTCTCAAGGCTCTACGTCAACAACTATGGTGTTATTGCGGCTGAAGATCTGCACATAAAGAACATGGTTAGAAATCGCAACCTTAGTAGCGAGATTTTGGATGCTTCTTGGAATAGGTTCTTTCAACTGCTCTCCTGCAAGGCTGAAAGCGCTGGCAGGGCACTCGTGAAGGTGAACCCAAGAGGCGCGGGCAGAGAGCATAAGCACGGCGGGCTCGACCGTGACTATAATGCTTCGCTCAACATTCTTGAGCGCGGCTTAGCGGGGTTGGGACG